>NZ_MWPH01000003.1:600000-765643 GCF_002177135.1 Natronolimnobius baerhuensis | reverse complement strand
GGTGGGAGGGTTCATTTGGCGGTGAATGTCGTCTTCTTGTACACACTCACACTAAATGGGTCCACGTTCGGTGAATCCCAATCGTCGACCGATCGAGCGTCACCGAACTACCATGGCTCACATCAGACCCCTTCTGTACGGAAGACCGCAGGGGAAGGGTCCTCATCTTCCTTCGGATATAGTTGTAATCGCCGGGTAGTACATAAGGCCTACGAACCGAACTCCCTTCGACAGTCAGTACCAGCCACAACTGGTAAATCGACTGTTTTCTATCTCGAGTGAGAATCTCTCTGGGTCCGAGTATAAATAATCCCAAAGAAAGGACGATAGAGTACAACTCGGGTGTAAAATAAAACTGAACGATTTGAAGTCCAAGAGTTGACAGTCTCGAGTGGCCGATATCAGACCTAAAACGAGCGCCGTTGGTGGCCTCGGTATGACGTGGAAACTGGACCGCGGCGGTAGGAACTGTTGCCTACGAGTGTCAGTACAACAACAAACACCAGGACTGAGATGAGAACAGCAGGCGAGACGGTCGTTCGTGCTGTGGCTCATCTGTTCACATCTCACTCGGTGGCTATCTATCGCTCACGAGTATTGTTCGCAATAGAAGACGCCAGGACAGGGATTTGAACAGGTGCAAGACGGTCGGCTCACTTCGTTCGCCGCTGCGACTTGCGTGTTCAAACCTTTCGTTGGGTTTTGCCGAAATCGCGACTCACTCAGCGAGGCTTCGCTCGTCGGTTGATTTCGACAAAAACGCCAGGACAGGGATTTGAACCCTGAATCCCAAAGGGAACACGCTTTCCAGGCGTGCGCCTTACCGTTCGGCCATCCTGGCCCATCTCATCGTAACCGGGTCCGTCGTTTAACTCTTACTTTTAGTCGGCGTCGTTGTGTGAGTTGGTCTCACTAACTGCTCGCTGGGCAGACCAGGCGGCGATCCGGTGCTCGAGGACGTACGCCCCGGCGGCGGTGCCAGCGGCGACGAGGAGGGCGATGCCAGCACCCTGCGTGATCGAGACGAGTGGCTCCACGACGAGTGCGTAGCCCTGAACGAGGACCAGAAACGCCATGAATCCAACAGCGCCCCAGAGCAGGGCGGATTTGACGCGCGGTCGAAGCGAGATCGGACTGGGCATGGCTCACTCGAGCGTGGCGATGGCTTCGATTTCGATGCTGACGCCCTTCGGGAGGGCAGCAACTTCGACGGCGCTACGTGCGGGCGGTTCGTCGTCGAAGTACTCGGCGTAGGTGTCGTTCATCGCCTCGAAATCATCGATATCGTCGAGAAAGATGGTGACTTTGAGTACGTCCGCTGACGTCGCTCCAGCTTCGTCGAGGACGCCGTCGAGGTTGTAGAGCGCCTGTTCGGTCTGGGCCTCGATAGACTCGTCCGCGAGGAGTTCGCCCTCGGTCGTCAGTGGAATCTGGCCAGCAGTGAACAGCAACTCGCCGTTGGTCGTCGCCTGACTGTACGCGCCGACTGCGGCGGGTGCGTCGTCGGTATCGATGATTCGTTTCATACACGTCTCTCGTGTTCTCGAGGCATAAAAGCAGGCGAAACGGCGGTCGGCGTGGGTGACTCGATGACAGGTATGTGTACAGCAGTACTTATTTATCAACGACAGACCATTGAGTAGAACGCAATGTCTGTCCTTTCGACCGAAGACGAAGGTAAGTTCCTGATGGATGTCAGGGGCGAACAGATCGGGATCGTCACGGAAATCGATCCCATCGAGCAGGTCGCATACGTCGATCCGGAGCCGACGCTCACGAACGCGTGGATCCAGAGTCTTGGCCGCGGAGGCGCTGGCGAGGACGACCTCGAGGTCCCTGCTGAGAACATCGAGACGATCACGGATTCTGAGGTTCGCGTCGATGCGGACCTGAGCAGCGAGGCCTAACCGCGGGCCAACGCGATTCGGTTTTCTGGAGTCACCAAGGGTGACGAGAGCAACAGCCACTTAGACGAGCACGTCGACTTCGTAGCCGGCTTCGCGCATCGCTGCAAGGAACTCTTCGACGTGGTCGGGGCCGCGCATCTCAAGTTCGATCTCGACTTCGGTGTCGCTCATTTCGACGTCTCTCGAGGTGCGGTCGTGGTAAATCGCGTAGATGTTCGCCTGGTGGGCGGTGAACACTTCGAGGAGATCCTCGAGGGAGCCGGGCTGGTCTTTGAGGACGGTTCTAATCTTGAGATAGCGGCCGGTTTCGACGAGGCCGCGGACGATGACGTTCGTGAGCGTGTTGAGGTCGATGTTACCGCCCGAGAGCAACGGAACGATAGTCTCGTCTGGCTCGTAGTCGAACGCCTCGAAGAGGACGGCAGTCAATGGGACTGCGCCAGCGCCTTCGACGAGTGTCTTCGAACGCTCGAGAAGATGGGTGATCGTGACGGCGATTTCGGGGTCGGAGACAGTGACGACCTCGTCGACGTACTCCTGAATGTGTGCGAAGGTGTGCTCGCCGACGCTTCGAGTTGCGATGCCGTCGGCGATGGTGTCGACGCCATCGAGGGCGATCCGTTCGCCTTTCTCGAGTGAGGGGGCGGCGCTCGAGGCACCGTCAGCCTGGACACCGATGACGCGCACGTCTGGTTGTGCGGTCTTGATCGCAGCAGCGGTGCCGCTGATGAGGCCGCCACCGCCGATGGGGACGACGACGGTCTCGACATCGGGACAGTCCTCGAGAATCTCGAGACCGATGGTTCCCTGGCCGGCCATGACCAGCTCGTCGTCAAAGGCGTGGACGTAGGTCCGTCCTTCCTTAGCCTCGAGTTCATGGGCGTGTTCGGCGGCTTCGGCGTAGTCAGTGCCGTGGAGGACGACCTCCGCGCCGTAGTTGCGGGTGGCTTTGACCTTCGAGATGGGCGCGTGTTTGGGCATCACGATTTTCGAGTCGACGCCCGCGCGCGTGGCCGCGAGCGCGACACCCTGTGCGTGATTGCCTGCACTTGCGGTGACGACCCCTGCGTCCTGTTGCTCGTCCGAGAGCGTCATGATCCGGTTCGTTGCGCCACGGATCTTGAACGCACCCGTTCGTTGGAAGGTCTCAAGTTTGAGATGGATATCGGCCCCAGTCATGTCGGAGTAGGTGTATGAGTACTCGAGGGGTGTGTGTCTGGACGTTTCACGAACCCGCTCGCGGGCCTCGAGAATGGCGGACCGTTCGAGCATACCCTCGAGTACTCGGCGGAGACTGTAATACTGTCGTCTCTTGGCACTCGAGGAGGGCACTGACAGTCGTTGCTACTCGAGATCGGTAGAATCTGTCGGGGAGAAGAAAATCGGTGTGCCCGATCTGGCTATCGCCTTCCCCAACAGGGACAGGGGTGTTGCCTGGTGGCAACACGACAGGGTAGTACACGGCGTGTGACGTGCGACTGTAGACGGGGACGCAGGGACCATAAAACCCATCCCTCCGGAGCGAAAGTGAAACCGCATGACTGCGCCGGGATGAGAGCGGTGTCAGACAGTCGGCAGACGGGCGTCATTCAGTTCGTCTGACGTAGATTTCACCCCGGTCACAGACGGTTTGAACCCGGTCGACGAACGACGCCCCAGATGGCCACTCACACTCGGTGGAGACACCAAGTCGGTCTGGATCTCCAACGTATACCGCGACGGGTCCCTCGAGTCCATCACCTGGCACTGAAACGCGCGTGTAGAGGCCGGTATCGACACCCTCGTATCGATCCAGTCGCTCGAGTTCCTGATCGTCAACACAGAGTAATCGCCCCTCGACGTGCCCGCCCGGCGCAAGCGTCGGGTATCGGCCCTCAACACGGTGAAGGCCCTCGAGAACGGCTGGACCGTCAAATAGCGACGGGTCACGCTGACTCGAGTCGCTGGTATCGACGGCGAGAACATCCTGTACGCGATTCGGCTCCGTCAGCGTACCGTAGACGAAGACGTACACGGCTGGTGTTTGGCTGTGACGTCACTTCGAGATTGGGGAGTATCGAACAGGAAAACGAACCGAACGGGGCTGTTATCGTTCGTCGAGCGAGACGAACGTCTCGTCCTCAGGGCCGGTGTATCGCGCACGCGGGCGGATGAGGCGGTTGTCATCCTGGTACTCGAGGACGTGGGCAATCCAGCCGCCGGCACGGCTCATTGCGAAGATAGGCGTGTACATATCGATTGGGATGCCGAGTTGGTAGTAGACCGACCCGGAGTAGAAGTCGACATTTGGGGCGATGCCCTTCTCAACGAGGCCTTTCTCCTCGGAGAGGTAGTTTTCGATGGTCGTGGTGATGTCGTACCACTTGTCGTCGCCATTTTCGGCGAGTTCCTTGCTGCGTTCCTGCAGGATTCTCGCGCGCGGATCTTTGACGTTGTAGACACGATGGCCGAAGCCGGGAATGCGCCGGCCCTCGTCAGTGGCCTCCTCGACCCACTCGAGGGGATCTTTATTGCTTTCGTCAATCTCGATCAGGACTTCCATGACGTCTTGGTTTGCGCCGCCGTGGAGTGGTCCGGAGAGGGCTGCGACGCCGCCGGTAACGGCGCTGTAGATATCGGCCATGGTCGAGCCGATGACCATCGAGGTAAACGTCGAGGCGTTCAGTCCGTGATCGGCGTGGAGGATCAGCGCCTGATCAAAGGTTTCGGCGGCAACATCGTCGGGCTGCTCGCCGGTCAACATATAGAGGAAGTTCGCAGCGAGTCCCAGATCTGGGTCGGGGTCGACTGGCTCTTCGTCGAGGCGGTAGCGCTCGAAGGCGGCGAGTGCGGTCGGAATCTTAGCGGTGATACGCCGCCCCTTTCGAGCCGTCGCATCGAGGTCTTCGGGGTCGGCATCGCCTTCGGGTTCGGTCGCAGAAAACATCGAGACTGCGGTCCGGAGTGCAGCCATCGGCCGCTCGTCGGCGTCAGCGAGTCGCTCCATCGTCGCGAGCACGTCGTCGTTGACCGTCCGTTCCTCGGTGAGTGACTCGGTAAACGCCTCGAGTTCGTCCGCGTGAGGAAGGTGTCCGTTCCAGAGCAAATAGAGAACCTCCTCGTACGTTGCGCCACGAGCGAGGTCCTCGATTGGGTAGCCCCGGTAGATCAGCCGGCCGGCATCACCGTCAATCGAGCTGAGTTCCGACTCTGCAACCAACACTCCCTCCAGCCCTTTCTTGAGGTCGTCAACCATACACGGAGTTTCATTCCCCGATGGAAAAGTATTGTCGTTTGTTCGCCCTCACGGCTGAACACGTCCGATGTCTCCGGTTCCCGAGACACACATGAACCACTGAACCGGAGAGGAAGCAAACGGATAGACAATCGTTCAGAAATATGTTCATAACTCGCCTTCGAGTGGTTATTTGTCAAGAAGTGTTCGCATGAGCTTCGTCTGTGCTGCCGCGAGGTGCTCGGTGAACGTCGAACGAGCAACGCCGAGTTCCGCCGCAACGTCGGTTGCATTGGCCCCTTTCGGATACTCGAAGTAGCCCATCTCGTAGGCCGTCTCGATAATCTCACGCTGACGGTCGGTCAGTTCGTTCCGGTCGACGACGACGGGATCCGCCGACGATCCGTCGTAGGCCTGCGAGAGGTCCTCGACGAGAACGCCATCGAACTGCGTTCGCAACTCCTCGACAATCGCTTCGATTTCCTCGAGTTCGAGCGTATGGAAGGACAACAACAGCGAGCCATCCTGTGCCCGAACGGACGAGAGCGGCGTTCCCGTCTGCTCGATGATCTCACAGGCACAGTCCGTCCCAGCAGCGCGTTCGAATCGATACACCGACTCTTTGTCGCCCGATTGGACAGCCGTGAGTTCGACGTCACGTTCCGATTCCTCGAGGGGAGCAGCAGTCGGGAGACCGAACTCCTCGACGACAGTCTCCTCGGTCTCGTCAGTGGCGTGGCCTCGAGTGCGTGTGACGGGTGTGGTGGGGTCAGCCGTCTGCGCCGAGACGCTGGCCACGGGGCAGTTCCCGGGGTTGTGGACCACGATGGTTGCGCGAAAGCCAGACATAGCTATCACTACGCCCACACGGGCCATAACGAGGGCCGAGAATTCCCGGCCGATGAAAATGACTCGCATCAGCTGATCCTGACTAACCGCAGCCGTCGCCGTCGAGTTGATTCCGATCCGTCCCGTCAGACGCCTCGCGATGTTCGTCGTGGCTAATCCCGACCGACTCCTCGAGGATGGACCGAGCGCGAGGACTGCTGTCTCAGCCACATAGCGGGCAGACAGGTTCGTCTCGAGTTGCGACAAAATAGCCTGTTGTCGGGCGGATCGCTACGAGACACCGGATGCTGTTCCCGATACTGAATCCGACCGAAACCTACAGGTGCGTGCCAGCGGTGACACCAATTACTCCGCCAACAGACATGTCCTCCGCACCCGACCCCGGCGCGGGCTTTCAGGCCGCGACCGGCATCTACCTCGGCGCACTCGTCTCCGGGCTCGTCTCGCTCGGCATGGCCGTTGGCGATGCCTCGAGCGGCGCGTTTTTCTCAGTTATCACGACGGTTTTCACGGGTGGCCTCATCCTCGGTGCGCTTGGAGCGTGGGCTCGACCCGGCCTCGCGGGCCGCCTCGGTGAGCAGCGCTGGCGACTCGTGTTGACGAGCGCTCCCGCCGTCGCTATCGCCGGACTCGCATGGGCACTATTCGCGATGGGAGCTGGCGCGAACGAGTGGTACCTCGTGCCACTCGGTGGTACTGTGTTTGTCGCGCTCGTATCCGGCTGGGTGCTCGCGGCAATGGCTCGAGAGACACACCTCGAGTCGATCATCGACGAGCCCGCAGTTCGCTGGGAGTGGCAACGCGTCGGCGTGGACGTGGCCACAGTCGGTATCGGAGTCGCGTTCCTCGCGGTCGGTATCGGATTCTGGACGACGACTGGCGGGACATCGATTATGTTCTTTTTCGTCGCCATTGTGTTCATCCTGCAGGGCGTCAGCCCACTGTTCGTCGCCGGCGACTCTCCATGGGCGTCTACCGCGCTGTTCTACAATCCCGAGGCATTTGACCGCGGACACCACGTGATTCAGGCGACCGACGTGGGCCTCATCCTCAAGCCAACGATGAAACCCGCCTACAAGAAGCGTCTCCCGTGGCATCGCGTTACCGACGTAACACTCACCGAGAGGGAACTGCACCTCGAGTGTCGCTGGCGGCCGGACATTCGCTGCGACCGGGACGTGATCAAGGACGCAGACGAGGTAGCCGCAACGCTTCGGCGGTATCTCAAGGGGAGCGGACGAGAGACAGTGAAACAGTCGCAGTCGGCGGGTAATTAAAGCGACTGGCCGATTTTCTCACGGCTGACGCGAACGCCCGTTGGCGTGATGATCATCTGGTCGTCGCCCTTGCGGACGATGTCGCCGTCGACCTCTCGAGCGACCTGCCGGAGTTCGTCGATGATGTGTTCGACGGTGCTGTCTTCGGTGCGCAAGCGCGTAATGTCGGCGATGACGATATCACCGTCGTAGACGGCGTCTTTGATATCGATTGCATCGGCCTGGCCGCCGACTTCTGCGATGCGTACTTGCATGGCTGCGTTTGCCGACTCCGCAGCGACGTCGTCGAGGTTCAGTTCGACGTAATCCTCGGCAGTGCGGGACTGGTCCCCGCCGAGAATTTTGCTCATGAGTCCCATTGGCGATACCCACCGCCCCCTCGAGTATAGTTCTTACGTCAGACACGACTGGTCGGCTTCCAAATAGGTTTGCTCGAGTCGCCGCTAGCCGAGGACCTTTTTGGCTGGCGACCGCGCCGATTATACCGATGACATTCAGCATCTGCGTCCACGAAGCCTACGAGACGCCGGATGGAACGTCCCACGAGCGCTTCGGTGTCGCCGTCACCACCCGCTTGCCGGGCGTCGGCACGCTCTGTCCGTTCGTCAGCGAAAACGGGGCCGTCGCGACCCAGAGTCTGGTCAACGTCGACCTCGGCCGGCGCGGCCTCGAGTATATCGACGACGGACTCGCAGTCCAGGATGTCGTCAGAACGCTCGCGTTCTGACTGCCCATCAGACGCAGTCTGATGAACGCCCTCGAGGCACTGCTCAACGCCGACGACGGCGCACCAGAGCGCCAACTTCACGGTGTCGACGCCGACGGCACGTTCGCCTTTTCTGGTGAGGAGTGCATGGACTGGTTCGGCCACCGCGAGGATGACCACGTCACTGTCGCTGGGAACCTGCTCACGGGCGAGGCCGTCATCGACGCGACCGCAGACACCTACGCTGAAACCGCCGTCCACGAGACGACCGACCCCGCAACGGGGCCGAACGCCGCAACTGACGACACAGAGGTGGAACCACTCGCGAAGCGATTGATTGACGCGCTGGCTGCCGGCCACGACGAAGGTGGTGACAAACGCGAAGACCTGACTGTCCAGAGCGCTGCGGTTGCCGTCGCCTCGAGCGAAAGTCACGAAATGACGCCGGCGTACAACGACTTGCGGGTTGATGCGACCGAGACACCAATCGCCGATCTGCGGGAAACGTACAATCTTGCGATGGACGGCTACCGGGAGACGCTCGCGCGCTACGAAGACGCCTACGAGGACGATTCGTTGGCTGAAGCCACCGAAACTGAACCGTAAGCACGCTGCTACTGACGCCAAAGCGACATAATCAGAAGCTATTTTTCCGGCCCCTGTAACATCTCACTAATGGCACCGACTCTCTCGGACGGACTGCTCGCGCTGTTGTATGCGGTTTTGGTCCTGATCGGCGCGATGCTAGTGATTCCGGACCCGACGCTGGTTTTCAACTTCCTCGTCGGCATCGTCGGCCTCTCGGTCGTCGGCTACGCGCTGGTAGATGGCTCGCTCCGGGACCTTGGGTGGGGGATCGCCGCCCTGTACGTCGTGGGCATCATCGTCGCGGTCCTCGAGTCGGCGGCTCGGGAAACGCTGCTCGAGACCGGGCTATACGGAGGCGTCCTTCAGGGGACAGTCGTCATCGCCGTCTGCAGCCTACTCGGCACCTATCTGACCGTTCGTCGACGCGGGCCGCCGGTCGACCTGTCGCGCTGATCCTGACAACTGCACCGATGGGTATCGACACCGTCGATTAAGACGGAGTTGCACCACTCCCCGTTGCAGATTCCACACAGACCACATTCTTCCGAAATAACGACTGCAACTCGGATTTATGAACGCCCTTGGCTGATACTTCCGAACGTGTAACGCCGGTCGCAGACGTTCGGCCGTTCCACGTCGGAACGCCCGCGGATTCGCGACCAGCGTTGGAGTGATTTCTAGCCGGTATAGTAGCAACTGAAGCAATATACAGACTGATCGCCGATCCGTCTGGCGAGCAGGTGTGCACTGACGTGCAGTGGCTACTATCGTATGAGGGCCGAATCGCACCGAACACGCTGCGTGACGACACACTTTACTCATCGACGGACGAGACAGCGGTATGAGTCACGACCGGCCGCTTGTCGAGTCGCGCGCTCGGCGGTTGCTGTTGTATCTGAAACACAATCGGGGACGGATCGTTGCCGATGGTGCGCTCTTGCTCGGCTGGGTCCTCGCCGCGACGCTCATCTTCGACTGGCTCGAGCAGCCGACCTGGGTGCTCTATCTCGTCTTGTTCATCGGTGTCGTTGCCTACACGCGGATTACGCCGACCTGGGAGCGACCGTATCGAAGCCCCGACTAATCGAGACGACCATCGCTGCGCGGTCAGACGGCCCGGTCGGTCAGTCGCGGGAATCGCTCGGTTAGGGTCGAAATCATTGAGACTGACGCACAGCGGAGTTTCAGAGACTCAGGAACTGCAGTAATGGGAGCCCAACGGCGACCACCCAGAGCAAGACACCCGTCCGGACGTGTCCGAGGACGAACACTGGCGAGCGAGCCGTCTGAGAGGCACCCGCTGCGATAAATCCAAGCGCGACCGCGAGCGACCCGCGGTGGATGAACGTCTGAAGCGCAAGCGAAGAGACGCCAAGTTGGCTCAAGTCCAGAAACATTGCAACCACGAAGCCAATCGCAGCCGCGCTAAAGGCCGGCACGGGCTCGAGGTGGCGCGCCATCAGATACGCAATGACGGGCAAGCCACAGACTAACACGGGATAGAAAACGGCGACGATGAGTTTCGGATTAGCTGTCGGGAACAGCTGTTCCGCTCTGACAGCCCCGACACGGACGGCCATCACGAGTGCAACGATTGCGGTGACGACCAGCAGCGCCTGCACTGTCATCTGGATCCCCGAATCGTTTTGCAAACGCGTGAGTGTCCGTTGTCCGCGACGGGTCTGTGTTCGCAGCGAGGCAACGAGTGCAATTCCCAGCAACCCGAGCAACAACTCGTCGCGGAGTTCGACAACGGACACCCAGCCGTCTCCGTCAGAACTCAGATCGTTGCCAACCCACTCTCGAGAGAGGTCCTCGACGTACCACTGGTCGAAGAACTCGGATTCGACATACGACTGTGAATCCTCGATGCTGTGGACCGAGTGGCGAAGTTCGAACCAGTCCCAGTGCTCCCAGTGAGCCTGCATCGCAGTCCAGTTTCCCTCAACCGGATCCGTATACGCCCTGATGTGATGGCGCTCGCCCAGATAGGTGCCATCTTTGAGCTGATAGGATTCGTCCACCCAGCGTCCCTGTTCACCCGGCGGTTCGAAGTACGTGTATCGAACCGATCCATCAGCACTCCCCCAGGCAATCGAGGACTGATTCTCGAGGCTCTCTTCGTCGTGGGCAATGTCGGCTTCGTCATCCTCGAGTTCCTCCCACTCCCCGGCCGACTGCTCGCGCAAGACGTACTCAGTCGCCTCCACATCACCGTAGACGATCAGATTCAGCGCTAGCGTCCGCTGGGCCGTCGTCTGCCCGGCACTCGTATACGGATACAGTTGTGTGCCATCCTCGAGTGACTCCATGTCGAACTCGGTCGTCTGCTCATCGGCACTGAGTTCCGTGCCGACCAGTGACCCCGAGACTGTCAGAGCCAGAATAGCAAATAACAGCGCGACCGCCGTCCGCGGCCGGATTTCGATACGCACGGTATCCAATACAAAAACTGCCAGTGAATAGCTGTTTCCAATCTCCGAATGTCGTGTTGGATGGGATAGATGTTCTCGAGTCGAACCTAATCCTCGTTACGGCTCTCTCCACACCGTTGCGTTCCGCATCACTCGTGACTAGCAGACTCGACTAGCTGGAGTCGCGCTCGAGGACCTGGCGGGCGGCCGCAACGAGAGGGGGACGTCTTCGCAGGCAGAGCCGACGGCTTTCGTCTTGTTGCAGTCGTCGCAGTCCGCTGCTCGCTCGAGTGCGCTGTTTCGGTAGGCGTCGTCACCGTCACTTCAGATTCGGATGCTTGTACACACGACCCCCCAAATCCTAGTTTTCGACTCACTGAACCAGCCCATTCAGCCCAAAATGGAGGGTGTTTCTATCAAGTTGCCAGAGAAGTTCGGTGGATGGGTAACCCGATCATCGACCAATATGCACACGGGGTTCGTCATCTCGTGTGCATATTCGGGAACCGTGGTTTGCCGACGTGCGACCCCAAGGGGAGAGGTAATATGTGGTGAGGCAATGCAATTATTTGAATTACTTCTCCGTTCCACATTCCATCTGAATGTCGACCTTATTTTCTATTATCGAGGCTCAAAATCTCCAAAATCACCCAACGATTTGGATTTTACAACGAACTTGTTTGAGCTTTCCAAATCTCGTCTCATCCTTGCTACTTGCCTTCTTACATCGTCAATCTGAATAAATATATTCTTATTGTCTATCTCTTCCTCTTCTACTATTTCTCTTAATTCCATTGTCATTGAATCTAACTCCTTGATACGCATACTTAATTGATCATATTTCCCATCCTCTATATTTTTCTTTAGTTCACGGAAATAAGACGGTGGTATGAGTTCTTCTGGATTATCCAAAGATTTCTGAATAGACACCATATTAGTTCGGAGTTCAGAGAGTGTTTCCATGATATCTGCCATAGACCGCTCTTCAGGATCGGCACTCTCTCGCAAGTGCTTTAGATCTAATGCTACTGAAATGGGATTTTCAATACCTGAGTTATTATTTTCAATACTCTCTATCTGGTCCTTTATTTCTGTCTTCGTGTTTTCAACAGATTCAATATCCGATAGGTCAATTTGGATTATTCTTGTTCCTGCTACGTCAAATGGGATTTCATCATCTTTACTGATTAATTGAATCAAAGGCTTTTGATGTGCATGACGGACTGCAAGCTCATAAAAAACATTAGCATTACTACCTGTTAGGTCTGCAATGACGAGCGGGCTTTCAACCACATGCTCAATTATTTGACTTGTTATGATCCCAGGCTCAGCGATATGATCTGCTCTAATTGGATCATAACCATATTGTTCGACAGCTGGTTTTATCACATAATCAAATAATTTATCAGATCGTTCTCTGATATTTGAATCTTCCTCACCAATCGGAGAAACGACAAAGCAATCTTTGTCTTCTGACATTCTCTTTCTGGGGAATAGAGTCACACTACAAAATACATTACGAATATTTACCCACCTCGTTTCGTGAGCTTCAACTGGAGATCTGCGCGCGGAGGTGGGGCGGGGGCGGTGTATTTTTTCGGCTTTGTCCCCTTGGGGACACCCGCCAGGGGGGTTTTCGCGCGCAGCGCGAAACGACCCCGCATGCGGCGAGATCGGCGCGGCGACCCCGCGCTCGAGCATGCAACTATAGTAGCCACTGACAGTCAGTGCACACCCAATCGCACGACGGCCGCGCGGTTCGGAACGAACGAAGTGAGTGAGAACCGCGGATAGTGCGATTGGTGTGTAAACAGTTTCAGTTGTTACTATACAACCAGAGTTCAATTGGGGTTTGGAATCCCAACTGACGAAGATGAGAAGTGGCTGATCAAGTAACCAAAACGACCGTTTGTGTCCGAAGTAATCACAAGCAGGAAATAGGTGATTTTTCGATGGGATTCTGACGGATTCGAACCTCGGTCGCGGCAAAGCCGCTCCCTGATTCGAACCGTCAGCGGTCCATTCCGCGACCCTCGCGGAGTGCTCGGTTCGCTCCATGGGCCCTGACGGATTCGAACCATCGACCACTCGGTATCCCACACGACCGCACAGACGTACACTCGTGTTATGAGCCGAGCGCTCTAACCAGACTGAGCTAAGGGCCCGTTATCCCGAAAAAAACGTGGCCGGCAGTTAACCCTTACTCTTAGTCGCTGCCTCGAGTGGCACATGACTGGTGCGAGCCGGCGACGGGCCTATGTATCAGGCGGCCGAACGACGGGTAATGGCGGATCGGCGTCGGCTCGAGCGGTTCCTGCGGTCGAGACTGCAGGACGCAGGAGAGCAGTACGAGCAACTGCGCGATTCGACGGATAGCCAACTCGAGGAGGCACGCGAGGCCTATGAGCGGGCGAAAAACGCGCGGGAGTTGCCCGCGGACGAGGAGGGACGAGTAAAACTCGTCTGTCGGCGCTATGCCGAGCAGCGGGCGGCGATGCTCGATGAGGAGTATCGCCCGGCGTGTTACGAGGCGGGACATCCGGATTGTGAGGGCTGTGCAGAGGACGTCCAGGCCGGGCGAATCGAGACCTGGTGAGTTACCGGTCACTGTCGCTGTCATCGTCAGCGGTGGCGTCGGCGGTGCACGCACTCGTCTGGACACAGTCGACGACTCGCCGCTCACCGTTTTCGTAGGTGTACGTCGTGTCGGCATCTTCTGCTGTCGTTTGGCGGTGACTGCCATCACAGAACGGAAACGACGCCGAGAGGCCACACTGACAGACTGCAACGTCACCGTGTGCATCGTCAATGTCGTCCGGCGTCAGTTTTCGCGGGCCAGTTGCCTCGAGTTCGACAAGTCGGGTCATAGCGGGTCGTTCGACCTCGAGTGGTGAAATGGGTTCGCCGAGTGCAGTTCCTCCTAGCCCGAATCTTCTGCGGTTCGGACAGGTGAACGGGAAGATTCTTGGTTGTTGTCGCTCATGTCGCGCCTGACAGACATGACGAGTCCTGCCGTCGACGAGCCAACGATTATGATCGCGCTGACCGTCGTCAAAACGCTCGTACTGATCGTTGGCGGCGTGATCACGTACTTCGCGTACAAAGCCTATCGGCGCACGCGCCAGCGGCCACTTGGCTATTTAGCCGGCGGATTCGGGCTCGTGACGCTCGGGTTCGTCCTGGCAGGACTTTCGACGGAACTCATTGGTGTCTCACTCGAGGGTGGTATTATTCTGGAAAGTCTACTCGTGCTGGCTGGGTTTCTCGTGATTGCGTACTCGCTGTATGCGACGTAGGCGGTTCGAACTGGCAGTGTTCGGTGACTATGGCGTAACGGACTGGCCCCGTCACGTTCCGTGTTCCACACATCTATGGGGATGGGTTACAACACTGGACGTATGGCCTACGACACTGCTGCAAAGACCGATCCGGAGTCAGTCGTCCCTGCCGAAGCCGGTGGCATGTGGTTTCTGAAAGACGAACTCGAGGCCGAGGAACTCGGCTTCACCGTGCTCGAACTCGAGGCCGGTACGGAGGGGATGGAACACGACGAAGCCGAGAGCGGCCAGGAGGAGATTTACTACGTCGTCGAGGGGACAATCGACGTCGAACTGGCTGATGCAAACGAGACAGTAACGCTCGAGGCCGAAGAAGCGATTCGACTGGATCCTGATGAGACGCGCCAACTCGTCAACTCGGGCGATGAGCGTGCGACGCTCGTTCTCGTTGGTGGCCCGCTGTAGGCCAATTCACTGCCAGAGGACAGGCAACTCACTGCCCGAACGATCATGTTCGGGACTGGCACTTTTGCTGCGCAGTTCGTCTCACCGATAGCGGGGCGGGTGACGGAAACGGGCGTCCTGGATCGCCGTCTGTCGTCCCGGGTGATTACAATGGCACACAGCACACACGATATCGACCCAGACAACTCACTCGGTGAACTCGTCGCGGCACATTCGGCATACAGCCGCGTGTTCGAAACGCTCGAGTTAGACTACTGTTGTGGTGGCGGGAAATCGCTCGAGAGGGCCTGCGAGGAAAACGACTACGACCTCGAGTCAGTCCAAGATCGATTAGCGTCTGCACAGGCCGATGGCGCTGTCGAGAGCGACTGGGAGACACTGACACAACTGGCGAACCTGATCGTTTGGGAGCATCACCGCTATCTCCGCCAGGAACTGCCAGCACTCGAGGAACTCGTCCAGAAAGTCGCAAACGTCCATGGCGACCGTGAGCCAGCGCTTCGAACGGTCGAATCCGAGTTTACTGCGTTGGCCGCCGACCTGGAGGCCCACATCGCTGGCGAGGAGCAACGGGCGTTTCCGCTCATCAAGAAATTAGACGATGGCGTCGAACTGACGGCCGAGGAACGGGAGACACTCCGAGACGAACTCGAGGGGTTCGAGGACGACCACGACGAGACGGGAGACCGACTCGAGCGGCTCAAGACGCTGACTGATGGGTACGCGATTCCGGACGACGCGTGTACGAGCTATCGAGCGATGCTCGAGCGCCTTGCTGAACTCGAGCGAAATACGCACATGCACGTCCACCGGGAGAACAACGTGTTGTTCCCGGACGCCGAGGCGCTGCTTGATGACCAAGCAGAGCGCGTCTGAGCTGGGGACGCCCAGTCGGGCTGGTGGTGTGACTCGAGGCCCGCTAGATGACTGTCCAAGTGCTTGCGTCCGGCTTGTTCGTGGTAACTCGTCCCTCTGGATAGTGTACTGTCTCGAGTGAGTGAGTGTTGCTGGGTGCTTTTTGCCGTCGCTCGGTGTACCCACGAGCGATAGCTATGAGTAACCAGTCTAACACGGCCGAGACGAAGAAACGAGGAACGACAAACTGGATACTCGGCGGTGCAATCGGTGGCGTCGTTGGCTCCCTGACATTCGGTCTCGTCCTGTGGGTTGTCGACCCGACGATCATCACCGAAACAGTGCCGGCGGTGTACGGTGTCGAACCGATGGGAACCGCTGGCTGGATTTTCCACCTGCTACATGGACTTATCCTTGGACTTATTTTTGGGTTCATCATCTCCCGAAAACCAGTCCAAGGATCGCTCATGACGTCTACTGACATGGATGCTCTCGATGGGCTGGGAACAGGACCACGGGTGACACTCGCTGGGTTCGTGTACGGACTCGCCGTCTGGGCACTGCTCCCGCTGGCGTTGATTCCAGTGCGACTCGCAGTCGGTGGATTCGGCGAGCCTGGGTTCCCATTCTTTGCGTTCGAAAGCCTCGTTGGACACGCACTCTACGGGCTGTTTTTGGGTTCAATCTTCGCCGTCGTTACCGAGACGAGTGTCGCCGAAACGGTCGATTCTCCGTTCGACGAAACTGAAACGCCCTCGAGGCGCGAGCGCGAGCGCGAGCAAAACGACTCATGAACGCGACACTGCGGATGACTATAGAGCCACTGCAAGTCACTGCACACCTGATCGCACGACAGCTGTGCGATCAGTGTGTCACTCGTTTCAGTTGTTACTATAGAGCGCGAGTCAACGTGGATCGTTCGGTTCGACGCCGTAGATATCCTGAACACGGTCGACGATGACACCGTGGAACCAGACGAGCAACGCGACGGCGATAACGATGATTACAGCGTCGAGAATCGTCGACATCAATCCGAGCGCGACGATGAGGGTGGTCGCGCAGGCGGCAGGGTGATTCGTATTCGTCCAGAGCATCGCGACCGTCGTCAACACCATGGCGACGACGCCACTGAGGACGAGCCGGGCAACCTCAGTCGAGAACCGCTCACCCTGTTCGAACGCGTCAACGACGATCAATCCGTCAGCCAACAGAAGGTAGGCCACCAACCCACAGATCGCGGCGACAGCGTGGCCACCGATGACGTGGTAGGCTCCTTCTGCACGCGGATTGTCGCCAGTTGCGAGGAGGTATGCAGACGGCCCCAGACTCGGAAAGAGAAACGGCTGCCCGGAGGCCCAGGCAAGCCCACCGAGTAACAGGAAATGGAGTGTGACGTTGGTCCCAGCACTGAGGTCGTCCCGGAGATTGATCTGTTCGCTGGTCGTGGGATACAGCGCCTCTCGAAGCCCCATTTCGTGAGTGCTATCACAAGAACCGATATAAGTAATCGGCCGTCATCTGCCTCACGCTCACCGTTCCAGCACCGACACTCTCGAGTCGATGCGTTACTCGCTTTGCTGGCCAGCGGAGACATCAAACGGACCACTCTCGGGGTCTTTCTGGGGAATCATCGGACCCACGGAGGCCGTTCGCCGCGTGACAGTCGCTGTCCGGAGGATATACGACACTAACAGCGCAAGCGGCGAGGCGACGATGGCGATGAGTCCACTGATGACGTATGGCAGGTAGATCGCATGCAGTGTCGGACCACCGAAATCCGCATAGATGAACCCAATCGTCATCGCCGAGAGAATCGCCGGCACACCACAGTAAATCGTCAGCTGAGAGAACTTCGTCAGTTCACGCTGGAGATACGTCGTCTTGAAGTGTTCACGAGCGGTGATGAATAACTCGAGTGAATTGATTAACTCCTCGAGTGCGTTACTGGCGTCATCGGAGAGCGACTCATCGTAGCGACCCTGAATCTGGCGTGCGGCATACAGTTGCCAGGCACCGTTGTAAGCAACAGCCGCAGAAACCGCCTCGAACGTTCCAAACGACGTCTCCTCGAGCGTGTCGTTGATGCGTTCGGAACTCTCCTCGAGTCTGTCGGTGTACTTGGTTATGAGTGCACCCTCGTCGGTGTCTGGGTCGACTGCGTCGGCGAGCGTCTGTGCGTGATCGTGGATCGTTGCGACGATAATACTGAGGAATTTGGTTGGTGAGGCGGGACTCGCCGGAACGTCTGTCACCGTTGAGACATCGCCACGAAAGTCCATGACACCCTGGAGTTGTTGCCGAGCCTCGTCGGCAGTGACGAACTCCTGGGAGAGAATGAGCTGGTTGATCGAGACAACGAGCGTCACCAACGAGAACGTGCCAGCGATCATGCCGCCGGCCAGCCGGGTGACTGAATCGTCGTTGACGAACGCGATGATGCCGAGTTCGTTCAACAGCAAAAAGAGGACGAAGATGCTGAGCGAAATCACTGTCGCGACGTATAACCGGCTGCCGTCGACGAGAAACCACTCTCGTATTCGCGTCACGACCGTCGTTGACTGTCCGATTCCGGCACCGTGAGACTCGAGCGGTTCATCATGATCCGACGACACCATACAGTCACCTCAGGACACTGGCCAATAAGGCCATGCGTTGCACAGGGAGGTGACGCGAGTGGTCCCCGTCGAAGCCGACTCGAGGCCAGTCTCCGTTCAGGTTCAGGGTGTACACTGACAGGTCTCTACCGTGTCGATACTGCTATGACCGGTGACAACATCGCCGCTCGAGCGCATGGGGCGAGAACCGAACAGCACCCACGAGCACACCGTACTCATGAGCATGAGGACATCACACCCAAACGGGGAGTCGTGAGCAATGAGTGACGAGCGAGCGCTGACGCGGCGATCACTGCTCGTCGGACTGACGGGGATAACGGGAGTCGCCCTCGCAGGCTGTCTCGAGGACGACGGCGTCTCACTCGATGGCAACCCACAGTTCGAAGACGGCGAGGTGGGAGACGTCGACGGCGACCCACGGAGTGCCGAAGAGATGACGGCTGCCGAGTCGGTCGCCGAACAGGACACACACGAAGGCGTGACCCGCGTTCAGTCACTCGGACTCGAAGACCACGAGTTCGTCCTCGAAGACGATTACCTCGGTTCGACAGTCCAAGGGACCGTCGAAAACACCGACTCGAGTCGCATCGAACTCGCCGAAGTCCGCGTGCGCGTCTACAACGACGCCGGCGATCAGATCGGACGCTACCTCGCGAGCACCGGCGACCTCGCGGCTGAAACGACCTGGGAGTTTCAGGTCGTCATCCTCGAGGACCCTGCAGATATCGCGGACTACGACATCACGGTCGTTGGAACGCCGACGTAATAGCGAGCGGTTGTCCTCACCAAGAAATGACAGCAGCGATTGGGACAGCCGGGACGGCAAACCCACAGTCGCCCAGCCGCTCAGTTGCTTTCTTCGTCTTTGAGTTCCGCGAGTTCGGCTTCGACTTCCGAATCATCGACGTCGTCCTCGAGTGCTTCGAGGTCGCTTTCGTCGACATCACCAGCAGGCTCTGGGTCCGGTGTGACCTCCTCGTCAACTGACTCGGCGTCCGTCTCTGTGGCAGTATCCGTTTCTCCCCCTCCAACATCCGATTTGAGCGTCTCGAGTTCGGCTTCGACGCCGCTGCCGGTCGAGAGTTCCTCGAGTTCGCGGTCGATATTGTCCTTGTCGGACATGACATCGTCGAACGCGCCGGTTTCTTTCAGTTCGTCGAGTGCCGCAGCTCGCGCCTCCATATCCTCGGTCTGCTCTTCGGCGCGTTCGATAGCGCGCCCGACATCTTCGAACTCCTCGCCGGTCGCGGTCATCGCTTCCGACACCGTCGAACTCGCATCGGCTGCCTCGTAGCGGGCCTTCATCGTCTCCTTTTTCGTCCGGAACTCCTCGATACGAGCCTGTAACTCGTTTTTCTGGTCGATCAGGCTATCTTGTTGCTTTTGGAGATCCGCAATCTGACGATCCAGATCCTCGATCTGGTTCATCTTCGTCTTCTTCTTCTCGAGTGCTCGTCGTGCCAGATCTTCGCGGTCCTGTTGGACCGCCGTGCGAGCCTGCTCGTTGTGCTTCTCGACGTTATCCTCGAGACGGCGTTTTTGCATCTCGAGGCGCTTTTTCTGTGTCGTCAGGTCGGCGATACCGCGTTTGACCTCCTGAAGCTGGTCACGCATCTGCTCGTAGGAATAGTCGAGCGTTTCGGTCGGGTCCTCGGCCCGGTTGAGGATGGAGTTGATCTTCGACCGGATGACGTAGGAGGTCCGAGAGAGGATGCCCATACTCCTACCTATCGCTCGTCACCCTTAAAAACATCACATCAACGACAGACAGAGAAATGCTTGATCGCTGCCACTGCGCTCGGAGGTACTGGGTGGACGACAGCAACGACGAGAGTACGACCGCACCAATCCACAACCGAGACCGCAGTTCTCCTCTCGAGATCTCTCTCCTCCATTGACGGTGCACCAGAATACCGTCGATCCGTCCACGAAACGGTCTCGCAGTCACACGTCCTCGAATTGATTACGCTGGCCATCAAACACCAGCTATGAGCGATGTGCTCGTTCCCGGTGCGCGCGACGTACGAGGGACGCTCGACGGCCCGGACGACGCAGACACACTCGTCGTCGCGTGTCCGCCCCACCCCCAGCAGCGAGGGTCGCGCAGCGATACGCGGTTGGTCGCCGTCAGCGACGCACTCACCGAGGCAGGAATCGCCTGCCTCAGATTCGATTACGGGCCGTGGGACGAGGGCTATGGAGAGCGTACTGACGTACAGAACGCGATTCGCTGGGCAGCCGACCGCTACGACCGCGTCGGCCTCTGTGGCTACAGTTTCGGCGCGACGCTTGCGATCCTCGCCGCCGCGGACGCCGATCCCCCGGTCACCGCCGTCTCGGCAATTGCACCCACCGCACGACTCGCCGCCGACCTCGATGCCTGTGCGGCACTTTCTGCCCTCGAGTGTCCCCTCCAGATCGTCTACGGCGAACGTGATACGACAGTCGAATGGGAGCCACTAGTCGATCACCTCCAAGGGCGCACTCCCGAGTCCGACGGAGACAAAACTCGTCAGCCAGTCGACCTCGTCTCACTCGCAGCCGATCACTTCTTCGTCTCACAGCAACAGCAGGTCGCCGACGCAGTCAGTGACTTTCTCGTCTCGAGACTCGGTGGGGAACACTGATCGGCGAAACCAACTCGAGTGTGGCGGCAGGTGCATGACTACTGTTTGCGAAGCGACGCCGCTGCATCGTCGCGGTTGTTGACCAGTTTCGAGGTCGTGTTCGCATCGACTTCGGCCACGGCTTCGGCTGAACCGTTCGATAGACGTGGTTTGTCGGTTGCCCATAACCTCCAATACGTCATGGGAGATGGAACGGAGCGTCGCCTCGGTGACCATGGCGTTTCCACCAGCACGGCTAATTGCCATGCCGGTGAACCACAGCAACATGGCTCTACTCGAGGACCAGATTGCAGTAATCACCGGCGCAGGATCGGGAATTGGACGGGAAACGGCGACGACGTTCGCCGACCACGGCGCGGCCGTCGTCGTAGCAGATATCGACGTCGAGGGCGGCGAGGCGACCGTCGAGACGATCACCGATGCAGGCGGTGAGGCAACGTTCGTCGAAACGGATGTTTCTGACCCCGACGACGCGAAGGCGATGATCGAGACCGCCGTCGACGAGTACGGCGGACTGGACATCCTCTACAACAACGCGGCTATCGAAGGCCCGGTTGCCAAACTCGAGGAGTACGACAACGACGCGTTCGAGCAGGTGATCGACGTAAATCTGAAAGGCGTCTGGTACGGGATGAAATACGGCATCGAAGCGATGCTGGCCGATGGTGGCGGCTCAATCATCAGCGCGTCCTCGATTGGCGGCGAAGTCGCCGTCCCGCAGTACAGTGGCTACGGTGCCGCCAAAGCCGCCGTCAGTCACCTCACCAAGTACGCGGCACTCGAGTACGCCGAGGATGGCATCCGCGCGAACGCCGTCGCGCCAGGGATCGTTCGCACGGAAATGATCGAACGGACCATCGAGGAACACCCCGAGATGGAAGAACAGTTCCAGAACACTGAGCCGATGCCCGGCCTCGCCGACCCCGAGGAGATCGCTAACGCCGTGGTCTTTCTCGCCTCGGATCTCTCCTCGCGCGTAACTGGCACCACGCTCCCCGTCGAAGGCGGCTATCTCGCGCAGTAACACGAGCGACGGCGTCCGCGGACGAACTCAGTCGGTCGACAGCGATTTTCGCATCTCGACGTGTGGGATACCAGCCTCTTCGAACTTCTCCCCGTGGCGGTCGTATCCAAGCCGGTCGTAAAACGGCGCTGCACGCGTCTGTGAGTGCAGTTTCAGCGACTCGAAACCGCGTTCTCGAGCCTGTGTTTCGACAGCCGCCATGAGCGCTCGGCCGACGCCGGCTTCGCGGTGGGACTCGAGGACGGCGACGCGTTCGACTTTGCCGATACCGGAGTCGTATTCGCGCAGTCGCGCGGCACCAACCGGCTCGCCGGTCGTGCCCTCGCCCTCGCCGTCGTAGGCGACGAAATGATCCGCGCTCGCATCGGGTTCGTCGTGTGCGTCGTACTCGAGGTCCTCGTCGACGCCCTGTTCCTCGACGAAGACGGTCTGTCGAACGTCGAACGCATCCGCTCGCGTGGCTGGCTCGTCGACACCGACGACGCGTACGTCTGTCATTGCCCGCTCGTAGCCGCCCGCTCGAGGAGAGTGTTATCGTTTCAGTCGATGGGATACCCGCCGATACTCACCGCTCTGGACTGGCTCGAGTAGCGCCAAGTTTAATAAATACTTAGTTAGATTTATTATTTGTTGGTAAATTTGTGCCTAGAGATGTTAGAGAAAACGAGAGGCAATGATGAACCGGCAGTTGGAGATTCCGCAGGATCGTGGATCGCTGGCACGCGGGTTTTTATCGGCCTGCTGTTGCTGTATGAAGTGTTCGCGGGCGGGTGGTGGAAACTCGGCACGTTTGCGTCGGGGCCGAACGAGGACTGGATCGGGGCAAACGCCGGCGGCGACATCACGCGCGTCTCCGAACGAGTGATTGAGGACGGCGTCTACGGCTGGTACGCGACGCTCCTCGAGACCGTCGTGATTCCCTACGCAGCCGAGTGGAGTTACATTGCCACCGCGGCGCAGTTGCTTACCGCACTCGCGCTGATCGTCGGCCTCTGGACGCGCCCTGCAGCAATCTGTGGACTGCTGTACTTCCTGCCCGTGTTTCACTTCGGGACGATCCGAACGTCGCCGCTATTTACCGTCCCGATTGTCTTCGTCTTCGTCGCGAACGCGGGCCGCTACTACGGACTCGATGCTATCCTCGAGTCTCGACCGGACGCCATCGGCCGACTCACTCGAGTTCTCAACCACCCACTTCCGATTGCAAAGCGCTGGTACCCGGGACTCGCAGCAGGGTTGAGCCTGATTTCCGTCTACTACCTGCTCTCGATTCTGGCTGTCGACGCCTCCCGCGTCGAGTTCATCGGCCTCGAGATGATGATTTTCACCGCGCTCACTGCGGGCGGACTGCTCGCGGTCTGGCGCGGCGGAACGCCGACGCTGGTTGCGGCCGACGGGCTTCGGATCTTCGTCGGCTACCGATTCCTGCAAGAAATCTTCGTGCGGACGGATCCCGGACTGCCCGGTTGGGCAGCAGCCGAGACGCAAGCGGCGGTGTTCGAATCGATTGCAGCGACGCACCTCTCTCCGGTCGGGCTACTCATTGAGAGTCTCGTCCTTCCAGCCATGAGTGCCTGGGTGGTGGTGTTTGCCGTTATCCAGACCACGACAGGCCTCGCACTAATCGTCGGCTGGCGAACGCGCACGATGGGGCTGCTTGCAATCGGCTACCTCTTCCTCTTGACCGCACTCGGATTCGTCCGGCTCGGCCCGTTGCTACTCGCGAGTCTCGTCATTGCGACCGCACTCGGCGGTCGGCATGCGAGTCTCGATGCCATTGCCGGACGCGAATCGATGCTCTCGGTGCCGACATCACAGATCCCACCAGCAACCCTCGCACCCGCAACGCTCGTGCTGGGCGTCTGTCTCATCGGGGCAAGCCTCGTCGTGATCGACCCCAGCGCCGACGTCAACCCAACCGGCCTCGAGACGCTCATCATGCTTGGATTCATCGCGATTGCGGGCCTGGTTGGGTTGCTCGAGCGGACACGAAACGATCCGCCACACACCACTCCTCGGACTGGCGAGACAGATTCGATCAGCGACTAATCGAATCGAGCCAACACTCGAGCGTGTAGTGACGCGGTAGGTGAACAACAGCAAGCGCGCAGAGAAAATGAAATGTAGCGGCCTCCCTGTCCGAAAGTTGGCTTACGCCAACTTCTCGATATTTGCGACGACTTCGTCAGCGAACTCGCTCGTGGCGAGTTTCTCGGCGTCCTCGAGTTGACGCTCGAGATCGTACGTCACTTTGCCCGAGGAGATGGTCTCCTCGACGGCGTCGCGTACGAGGTCCGCTGCGTCGTTCCAGCCGAGGTACTCGAGCATCATGCGGCCCGAGAGGATCATGGCGGTTGGGTTGACCTTGTCCTGGCCCTCGTACTTCGGTGCGGAGCCGTGGACGGGTTCGGCGAGCATGCGTCCCTCACCGAAGTTCCCACCGGGGGCGATGCCGAGGCCACCGATCTGTGCGCCGGCGGCGTCGGACATGTAGTCGCCGTTCAGGTTCATCGTGGCGATGACATCGTAGTTGTCCGTTCGGGTCAGCAGCTGCTGGAGCATGTTGTCCGCGATGCGGTCGTTGACGACGAGCGTGTCGTCGTCGACTTCGCCGTCTTGCTCCTCCCAGAGGGTGTCCTCGGTGATGACCTCGTCACCGTACTCCTCTTCGGCGACCTCGTAGCCCCAGTCGCGGAACTGGCCTTCGGTGAACTTCATGATGTTGCCCTTGTGGACCAGCGTGACCGAGTCGCGGTCGTTCTCGAGGGCGTAGTCGATGGCCTCGCGGACGAGTCGCTTCGTTCCGAACTCCGTGATCGGCTTGATGCCGATGCCGACGGGGCCGTCGTGGATGACGTCGTCTGCGCCCATTTCCTCCTCGACGAACTCCTTGACCTGCTCGACTTCGTCGGTGCCGGCCTCCCACTCGATGCCGGCGTAGACGTCCTCGGTGTTCTCACGGAACGTGACCATGTCCATCTGCTCGGGTTCGGAGACAGGAGATGGAACGCCCTCCATGTGGTAGGTTGGACGGACGTTCGCGTAGAGATCGAGCAGTTTGCGCAGGCCAACGTTCAGCGAGCGAAAGCCAGCGCCAACGGGCGTCGTCAGTGGGCCTTTGATCGCGACGCGGTGTTCTTTGATTGCCTCGACGGTCTCGTCGGGCAGGTTCTCGTCGTACTTTTCGCGAGCGGCCTCGCCAGCGTAGACGCGCATCCAGTTGATCTCACGACCAGTGGCATCTGCAGCGGCCTCGAGCACCTGCTGTGCGGCCGGTCCGACATCGCTCCCGACACCATCACCGTAGATGATCGGGATGATCGGGTTGTCCGGGACCTCGAGTTCGTCCTCGGTACCCTCTTTCAGCGTGATCTTTGCTCCCGCTTCAGGGACCTCGATCTTGTCGTAGCTCATTTCGTCTATACGGTGCCTCGATAAGGGTAAAAGAGCTACTGTTTCCATCGCAGCGCGGGAAAAGTTGCACGAGATCGAGTTTGACACCCAGACAGATTCGGCCAGTATACAGTCGTGACGACCCGACTGTCCCCTTTTTCGAGGTCAAAGGGGCTGTCGACATTCGTCGAATTACACGGGCCGTGGGATGAAAACCACAACTCCGTTTTCGTAATCGAGTAAACTACAGAGACGTGCATAAATGACAGATCAACAATAGCAACGCACCGTCAGAATCCGTTATCCTCGAGCGACTGTGTCGACTCGTATCGTGGCTCGTTCCAGTAGCGGACGATCTGTACCAGTCCAAGGGCGATCATCCCGATTCCGATAGCAGCGACGGTGAGCCAACCGCCCAGTTCGGTCCAAGAGCGGACGATAACGAGCCAGAGTCCCGAGAGCACGGTGATACCGAACACGACGAGTATCGCCCCGAAGTCGACCCAATCACGGCGCTGTGCAAGGATAAACCGGCCAATAGCGACGACGAGCATCACCGCACAGAACAGCACGAGGAGCGTGGCCGGTGTCATCGTCGCCATGGGTTGATGACCCGCCATGGTAAGTGTAGGGGTTTTCCGCCAGCACTGAACAAACGACTCTCCATCCGCAGGACCCTCCGTCCGCAACTGCGACTACTCGAGTGCGTCTGCGACCAGTTCGATTGGCGTTGGCGGCTTCTCGCCGGCCGGTCGGGCCTCGAGTTGGGTGCGACAGGAGGCTCCGGGTGCGACGGCGCGGTCGCCGTCGCTGTCGTCGACCTGTTCGTACAGAATCGACGCGATTGCATCGCTCATGGAGGCGTGTTCGGCTTCGTAACCGAAACTGCCGGCCATGCCACAACAGCCCGAATCGAGCGGGTCGACACCGTAGCCAGCACGCCGGAGGACGCCGACGGCGTGGTGATCTTTTGCGGTTGCTTTCTGATGGCAGTGGCCGTGATAGGTGAGTCGCTCCGCCGGCTCGTCGAATGCGATGTTCTCATCCAGTCGGAACGTGTCGATATACTCACAAACGCCATACGTGCTGCCTGCGAGCGTCTTCGTCGCTTCGTCACCGAGCAAGTCGAGATAGTCCGACTGGAGCATGACCGCATCCGACGGCTCGATGACGACTACGTCCCAGCCCTCGGCGACCAGCGGCGCGAGCGTTTCAACGTTCTCGACGGCGGTGTCTCTGGCTCGCTCGAGAAAGCCCTTCGAGAACGCCGGTCGGCCCGTATCGCCGAGGTCGTCTGGGACGGCGACGTGGATGCCCGCGGCCTCGAGCACCTCCACGGCGGCTTTGCCCGCTTCGGGATTGCTGTAGTTCGTGTACGTGTCGGGGTAGACGATGGCTTTCCGGACCGCCTCGTCCTCGGGAACGGCCGCGCCGCCGCGTGCTCGCGGTGTCGCCGCTCGCGTTTCCGAGACGGCGGAGCCGTCTCGTTGCTCGAACCAGTCACGGAACGTCGTCTCACGAAACGTCGGCAGCGGCCGGTCAGCAGCGATTCCAATGGTCTTCTCGAGCACTGTGCGAGCACCCGGAATCGACGATGCGACGTTCGACAGCGGCGCGAGCCGCGAGCCAATCCTCGAGAGCGTCTCGACGTTGGCAAAGAGCCGATCCCGCAGCGTCGCGCCGTTTCGTTCGTGGTACTCGTGGGTGACCTCGGCTTTGAGCTTCGCCATGTCGACCTCGCTCGGGCAGTCGATTGCACAGCCCTTGCAGCCGATACACAGCCCCATGACCTCCTCGACGAACTCGTCGGAGAAGGCCTCACCGGGTGGCAAGTCACCGCTCATGGCCTGCCGGAGTGCGTTTGCACGCCCGCGGGTTGCCGTGATCTCCTCGTGGCTGGCCCGGTAAGTCGGACACATGACGCCGCCAGTCGTGGACTGCTCGCCGCGACAGCCCCCGCAGCCGTGACAGAGTTCGACCATTCCCTGCATGCCGTTGTCGATGTCCCACTCGAGTTCAGGTTCGAACCCGGCCTCGAACTCGTAGTCAGGGTCGAATCGCAGGTGCTCGCGCAGGTCGGTCGGGTTCTCCTCGCGGAAGACAACCTGGCCCGGATTGAGGAGCCAGTCGGGGTCGAATGCGGTCTTGAGCTCTTGAAACGTCTCCCACAACTGCTCGCCGTAGAGTTTGCGATTCCACTGGGTGCGCGCCCGGCCGTCGCCGTGCTCGCCCGAAACCGACCCGCCGAGTTCGACGACGAGATCGGTCACATCGTCTGCGATTCCGTGCAGTTGCTCGAGGCCGACCTCGGTCTTCGTGCTGATCAGCGGACGAATGTGAAGGACGCCGGGGCCAGCGTGGGCGTAGAACGCGGCGTAGGTGTCGTGGGCCTCGAGAATGGACTCGAAACGCTCGACGAATTCCGGCAACTGCGCGGGCGGAATCGCAGTGTCCTCGATAAAGGAGATGTGTTTCTCGTCGGTCGTCCGCGAGAGCAAGATTGGGAGCCCGGACTTGCGGAGCTTCCACAGTTTGGCGCGTTCGGCTTCGTCGTAAGCCTCGAGGGCGTCGATGGCGAGCGTCTCGGCGTCCGTTTGTGGTGCGTCCGCGGCCGGTTCGTCTGCGGCCGTCACGTCGGGACAGCGATCCGCGAACAGCCCAGCGACCTGCTCGCGGCCGTGGGCGGCATCCTCGGCATAGAACTCGACGAGAAGAACAGCGTTCGTGCCGTCGGGCAACATCCCGGTAACGGGGCCGAACTCGGCGGTTCCGCGCGCGAGGTCGATCAGCACGTCGTCGAGCACCTCGACCGCCGCGGGGTCGTGTGCGAGGATCGGTTCGACGTCTTCCATCGCTTCGTGGAGGTCACGATAACATAGCAGGGAGACAGCCTTCGTTTCGGGCACCGGCTCGAGCGAGACGGTCGCCTCGGTGACGATTGCCAGCGTGCCTTCGCTGCCGGCAAGCAAGCGGGCGAGGTTGACCGTGCCCGCCTCGCCAGTGTCCTCATCGCCGGGAAGGCCGTCACCCTGAGCTTCTGCGACGAGTCGGTCGAGATTGTACCCCGAGACGTTGCGCTTGAGATTGGGGTAGGCGTCGTCGATCAGGTCGCTCTCCTCGTCGAGAATGTGGTCGACTTTGGCGTAGATCCGCCCCTCGAGATCCCCCTCGGGGTCCGCCCGTTCGGCGAGTTCCTCGAGTGTGACCTCGCCGAACTCCGTGACGGTGCCATCGGCGAGGACGACCTCGGCGGACTCGAGGTAGGCATCCGTTTTGCCGTACTTCAGTGAGTGTGAGCCAGTCGAGTTGTTGCCGATTGCACCGCCAATCGCGCTTTTGTCGCCCCAGGCGGGATCGGGTGCGAACTTCAGGTCGTACGCTGCGAGCGTCTCGTTGAGCGTCCCGAGGATCGTCCCCGGCTGGACCGTCGCGGTCCGCGTGTCGGGATCGACCTCGAGAATGTCGTTCATGTGGCGCGTGAAATCGAGGACGACGGCACGATTGACCGTCTGGCCCGCGAGACTCGTTCCGCCGCCCCGCGGAAGGACGGGAATACCGCGATTCGAACAGTACTCGAGCACGGCGGCGACGTCGGCCGTCGATTCGGGGAACGCGACGGCAATCGGCGTCACCTCGTAGGCGCTTGCATCCGTCGCGTACAGTTGTCTGGAGTAGGAGTCAGCACGGACCGAACAGCCGGCGACCCGCTCGAGATCCGCGACCAGTGCCGGTCGGTCAACGTCCTCGCTTCGGTAGTCGTAGTTCGCACGCCGGTCAGCGGCCGGGTCGACGCGTGGCTCGAGCGACATACAACGTACTTCTAACCGAGTGGTGTTAAAGCGTCGGCGTTCGCGCGAAAACCGGCGACCGTCTGGGGGGCAGTCGCCGTGATTCCAGTGGTGACCGAATCATCTCGGTCTGGTAGTTACCGCTGGGATCGCCGTCCGCTGAACGGACGGTACCGTCTGTAACCGAGTGACTAACACAAACTATCCGCCTAACTAGTTGGGTACTCCTCGAATTCGGGCCAACCCGCGCTCGTGCGTCCAGCGCGTGTCCGCCGTATCGAATCGCTTAATGCTCGGAATCGGCCTACGCCACACAGTTGTGAGCCACGAGTTGCAGGCCGGGACAGAAACCGACGACCGAGACGGAGAACCGCCACTCGAGGATCCAGCGAGTGACGGTAGCGAGGCGAGTATGGAGACGGTTCCGGCGGATGAACGCGACGCGTTGCTCACCATCGCTCACGGCGCGGTCGTGACCTCGGGCGGGATTTCAGTCCAACGTGGGCTGATGACCGCGACCGAGTTCGTCCTCGCGCGTGCGCTCGGGCCGGTTGCGTACGGGGTGTACGCGCTCGCGTGGCGAATCGCACAGATTCTGATCCGACTCGTTACGTTCGGCAGTGTTCCGGCCCTCCAGCGGTACGTCCCCGACGCGGGCGACGATCACGCTCGCCAGTCGCGCGTCGTTGGAATCGCCTACGCCACTACGGTCGGAGTCGGCCTCCTGATGGCAGCCGGTGTCTGGATTCTTGCACCCTGGATCAACGAGATGACGGTCGAACAGCCGGCGTTTCCGACGACGATGCGATTTTTCGGCGCACTCGTCATCCCAATCGGACTCGTGATGATCGCTGCAGGGGTCTTTCGTGCAGTTGGCTCTGCTCGAGGCGAGGTCCTGTTCAACAAACTCCTCCGGCCGGCCATGCGACTGCTCGGAGCGCTCGTGGCACTGGCGGTCGGCTACTCGACCATTGGCGTCGCCGGCGCGATTCTCGGCTTTACGTGTGCGCTCGCGGTCGTCGGTATCCCGGTGACGATCCGCACGACCGAGATCCGCCCGACGCTCCGGCGCACGTCGGCCGAACTGCGCCAGTTCTACAACTACGCGGGACCGGTCGCGATGAGCAGTTTCGGGAAGATATTCCAGAACCGCATCGACGTGTTGCTCGTCGGCGCGCTGTTGACGGCCGTTGCGACGGGTATCTACAACGTCGTTCTCGTCCTCGTTGCACTCGCGTGGATCCCACTCCAAGCGTTCAATCAGTTACTGCCCCCCGTCGCCTCGAGTCTCTACTCGAACGGCCAGGTCGACACGCTCAACGCGGTCTACACGTCGGTGACGCGGCTGATTCTCACGACAGTGCTTCCGATTCTCGCCGTCTTGCTGGTGTTTGGCGACGACCTGCTCGCACTCTTTGGCCCGACGTACGTCGCGGGCTACGTGCCGCTCGTTGTCTACCTCGGCGGCGTCTTCGTCGGCAGCGCCGTCGGTGCGACCGGCTGGTTGCTGATGATGACCGACCACCAGTACGCGCGGATGCTACTCGACTGGCTGCTCGCCGTCTCGAACGTCGTTCTGACCTACGTGTTCGTCCTCGAGTTCGGACTCGTCGGCGCAGCGCTTGGCACTTCGCTCGCAATCGCCGCCCAGAACGCGATTCAGGTCGTCTTGCTCGAGCGCTTCGAGGGACTGTGGCCGTTCGATGCGACGTTCCTCCGGCCGCTTGCAGCCGCGCTCGTCATGATCGGGGTGCTCGTCGCTATGCGAACAGTCCTCGGCGGGCCACTCGGGATCGCGCTCGGAGCCATCGTCGGCACCTGTGCCTACATCGGGACGTTGTCTCTCATCGGCGTCGACCCGCGAGACCGACTCGTCGTCCGTGAACTCCTTGCCCGCTACCGCGCCGACCTCAGTGCAAGCCTCTCGTCCTGACCACCTGACCACAACCCCTATACTCGCCGTTGTGGATCACGACATATGCTCGATTTCGTCCACCTCGAGGCTGACCTCGGCGAGGAAGAGCGTCTGATTCGTGACACCGCCCGCGAGTTCGTCGCCGACCGCGTGAAACCCGACATCGGTGAACACTTCGAAAACGGAACGTTCCCGACCGACCTCATCCCGCTGATGGGCGAACTCGGCTTTTACGCGCCAAATCTCGAGGGGTATGGCTCACCGAACGTCTCCGAGACCGCCTACGGGCTGTTGATGCAGGAACTCGAGGCAGGCGATTCGGGGCTGCGCTCAATGGCCTCCGTCCAGGGCGCACTCGTCATGTATCCAATTCACGCCTACGGGAGCGAAGCCCAGAAAGAGAAGTGGCTCCCGAAATTGGGAGAGGGCAAGGCTGTCGGCTGCTTCGGACTGACGGAACCCGAACACGGCTCCGATCCGGCGAGCATGGAGACGACCGCTGCGCCTGACGGCGACGGCTACGTCCTCAACGGCTCGAAAACCTGGATCACGAACGCTCCTATCGCCGACGTCGCCCTCGTCTGGGCGCGCGAGCGCTCGAGTGATGGGACTGACGGCGACGGCGGCGGTGATGGCAGCGACGAAAACCCGGTTCGCGGCTTTCTCGTCGACACCGACCGCGACGGCGTCACGACGAACAAGATAGACGACAAACTCTCGATGCGTGCCTCGATCACCGGCGAAATCGGACTTAACGACGTATTCGTTCCCGAGGATGCCGTTCTCCCCGACGTGTCCGGCATGAAAGGCCCGCTGTCCTGTCTCACGCAGGCGCGCTACGGCATCGCCTGGGGAGCCGTCGGCGCGGCCCGAGACTGTTTTGAGACTGCACGCGAGTACGCACTCGAGCGCGAGCAGTTCGGCGGCCCTATCGCTCGCTTTCAGTTACAACAGGAGAAACTCGCGGAGATGGCGACCCAAATCACGCTCGCGCAGTTGCTCGCCTATCGGCTCGCCGACCTCAAAGAACGCGGTGACTTGCGCCCACAACACGTCTCGATGGCAAAACGCAACAACGTCCGAATGGCTCGCGAGCAATCAAAAGTCGCCCGCGAAATGCTCGGTGGAAACGGCATTACGACGGATTACTCGCCGATGCGCCACATGGCGAACATGGAGACCGTCTACACGTACGAGGGCACCCACGACATCCACACGCTGGTACTCGGTGACGACCTGACGGGGATTCAGGCCTACAAGTAGCAGGAGACGGCCGTCTCGACTCAGATACTTCTGACTCGCTCGTGACTGTCGTCGATTGCGCTTGCATCCTCGGGGAGCAACGCCACGACGAGGAAGTCAGTGTACTCCCGGAAGTACTCGACCAAGTCAGCAATCCGATCCGAGTCCACTGCCTCGAGCGAGTCCAAGAGCATGAAGGGCACTTCCTCGTAGACTTCGTGGACGAGATAGCCCGCGAGTGCGAAGATTAGCCCAGTCACTTCGCGTTCGCTCTCACTCAGGTGGTTGATCGTATCCTCGTAGGTGCTGCCATCGGCCGTACTCCGGACGATGTGCAGATCGAACGCCGTCTGTTCGACCTTTCGCCGGCCCTCTCGGACCGTCTGCCCGATGCGTTCGATCCAGATCCGGTCGATGTTCTCGTACTCGAGGACTTCGAGAACGGCGTCCATGTGCTCGTTAAACGACTCGACGGCCTCGCGCTCGATCCGGTCGATCCGGGTGCGCAGTTCCTCGAGTTCGTCGCGAATCTCCTCGCGGCGAGTTTCCAGGTCGCCCTGCTCGTCGAGGGCAGCCTCGATGTCCTCGATTTCCTCAGTCGTCGTCTCGAGGTCGCGCTCGAGTCGACCGAGCGAGAACTCGAGTTCGTTGGCCCGCCGGTTGAGATCGAGCAGGCTCTCCTCGTCATCGTCGTCGTCATCCGACTCGGGGTCGGCTTCGGCCTCGAGTTCGGCAGCCTCGTCCTCGAGCGTGTCGATTTCGGTCTCGAGGGTTTCCCGGTCTTCGGTCAACTCCTCGAGTCGGGCTTCGCGGCGCTCGATTTCGCTGGTAATATCGGCGAGACGTTCCTCGACGCGCTCGTACTTGCGTTTCGTCTGGTCGATCTCGCGGCGTTCGTCTCGCAGCGACTCGATGCGCTCATCGAGGTCGTCGCGTTCGCTCAGTTTCTCCTCTTGAAGCGAGCGCAGTCGGTCGATTGTACCCTCGATTTCGCCTCGCTGTACCTGACTGCCACAGGTCCAACACTGGACGGTCTCCTCGTCGGCGATCAGTTGATCTGTAACTGCGCCGTCGCCGCTTGCGTCGCCCTCCTCGCCGGCGAGCAACGCCTTGATCTCAGGATGTGACCCCTCGAGCATCTCCTCGTTGAACTGGACGATACTCTGGAGTTGGCTGACAACGCTGTCGATCGATTGTGACTGTTGCTGGAGTCGGTCAATTTCGTCGTCGACGGCCTCGCGGTTCAGCGACTCCGTTTCCGGCAACTCCTCACGTTCCGCTTCGAGTTCTTCCCGCTCGGTTCTGAGCGCAGCCAGACTCTCGCGTTCGGTCTCGAGGTCGAATCGGACGTCCTCGAGTTCGGAGCGCTGTTCGCGCAGTTCGGTGAGTTTCGCCTCGAGTTCCTCGGAGGTGTCGTCGCTGTCTTGCTCGCTCGCCTCGGCTTCAGCCTCCTCGATTGCCGTTTTGACCTCCTCGAGTTCGGCGCGTTTGTCCTCGATCTGGTCTTCAATGGAGGTGCGCTGGCGCTCGAGTTCGGGGAGGTCGCCTTTGAGCGACTCGAGTCGGTCGAGTTCGTCGGAGAGTTGCTCCTTTTCAGCCGTGAGTCGAGATATTTCGGCCTCGATTTCGTCGGTATCGACCGGCCGAAGGATAATTTCACGAAGATCAGCGCCGGTCGTTACCGCGCGGCGTGCGGGATTCGATTCGAGCAAGAACGCGAACAGTTCGGCGAGTTCGGGGTCCTCGAGATAGGGGTCGCCTTCGGTGACGATACTGTTGCCGGCACGACGAAGCGTTCGAGTGTAAGTGTCGTCGTCGAGTTCGAGTTCGACCTCGCCCTCCTCGGCATCGGCCTTGAGCGACGCCGATTCGCCGCCAAGACCAGCCATAAATGCCTGCAACAGTGACGTTCGGTTCGTCGCGTTCCGGCCGGCGAGAACGGTGATCCCGTCGTCGAGTTCGACTGTGGTTTCATCGATCCCGCCGATATTCCGGGCCCATAATTGCGCCTCTCGGGTGACGGTCTCCTGCGTAGCCATTGTTACGTAATTTCTTATGCCAGTGATAAACCTTTGGTGGTTCAGATGCTCAGTTTCTCGTAGCTTTGCTCTCGAGGGTGGATTCGGCGCTTTCAGGCTCGATCAGGTCAGCGTAGAATACGGCCACAGCGATACTCACCGGTCGCGTTCGGTTCGCTGCTTCCTTTTAAATACGAAGGCGCAGCCAACGGTGGCATGGACGAACATAGTCTGTCCACACGACGAAGCGTTCTGTATACGATCTGTGGTGTCGGAACTGCCAGTCTGTCTGTCGCTGGCTCTGCAAGCGCAACTGAACGCGAAACGAGCGACGACGCGGCGGCTGCGACCGAGTACGTCGCCGTCGTCGACCGAATCGTCGATGGCGAACACGTCGTCCTCTTACTCGAGTACGAGGGCGAACTGGTTGACCAACTCGTCGTCTCCGTCGATGCGTTCGAGAGCGTCGCAGAGAGCGATATCCTGCTCGTCACCATCGCAGACGACGATTTACTGGAGTATGAGCACGTTTCTGAGCGACCAGATCAAATCGAGAGCTGTTAAGACTCGGTCCCCACCGAGTCCGTTGGCCGTTTCGCTACTCGTCCCGGAGCAACGCGACACTCGCCAGTTTGTCACCGGCGAGAACCGTCGCCTCCTGGGTTAGCGTATAGAGGACGCCATCCCGATCCGTCACTGCCTCGTGAAGCGGTTCGTACGTCGTCGGGTTGTACACCGTTCCGATCGGCGTCCCGCTTGAGATTTCTTGCCCCAACTCGAGGTCGGGGTGGGCACGGAACAGTCCTGACGCCGTCGCAGACACCTGTCCAAGATGATTCCGAGCGAGAATCTGGTCTCGCTCAGGCACATCGCCAGGCAACATCTCGAGATACCGAAGCACGTCGAATAGCCCGTCGACGCCGTGTTCGACGACATCCTCGAGGATCTGTTTGTTGTACGCGAGTTCGGGCGTGATCGATGGAATGCCCTCTTCGGAGGCCGCAACACGGAGTTTCCCGGCGAAATCTCGCTGATGCCACTCCTCGTCGGCGTCGTCGTTGGCCTGCTCAGAGAGCAGGAGTTCGGTTCCGAACGCTTCGGCAAGGCCTCGAGAGCGCTCATCGCCTTCGCGGAAGACGATGTGTGGCAGCATCTCGGGACTGCCGGTATGGAGGTCGACGAGCGCGTCTGCCTGTGAAATTTCCTCCCAGAGGCGCGCCGCCATCCGTTCGTGGAGCGTCCCCTCGTCGTTGCCGGGCCAGACGCGATTCATGTTCGGATTGACGCTATCGAACTGTTCTGGGGCGGTGTAGGTGACTCGGTCGAACGTCAACGGATTCGCCACCGGGACCGCGATGATCGTTCCGGTCAGCTCCTCGAGCGGCAAGCGCTCGTGAAAGCGGCGCAAGACTGCAGTGCCGTTGATTTCGCGGCCGTGCTGGGCTGCTTGCACGTAGAGCGTGGGTGTCTCGTCTGGGTCTGTACTCGAGTCAGCGTCACCGTGATAGGTGTGAATCGTCGTCGTCAATTCGACGCCGGAGGAGAGTCGTGCAAGGACGACTTCCTCGGTTGAATGTGTCCCAGTTCCCATAGTCTGTGTTCTCGACTTGGCGGTATGTACTTGCGGGGGGCCATCGACGGATTTTCTTACGGTGCGAGCGTACAGGCAAGACCACTATCGTTTTCTGTCGGCCCACCGTCGCCGTGCATATGGGAAACGTTACTGCAACCCTCCACACCAACAAGGGCGATATCGATGTCGAACTGTACGACGACCGCGCACCAAGCACCGTCGACAACTTCGTCGGCCTTGCAACCGGCGGCAAGACCTGGACTGACCCCGAATCGGGCGACGAGGTCGACGGCGAGGCGCTGTACGACGACGTTGCCTTCCACCGTGTCATCGAGGACTTCATGATTCAGGGCGGCGACCCGACCGAAACCGGTCGCGGCGGCCCCGGCTACCAGTTCGACGACGAGTTCCACGACGAACTGCGCCACGACGACGCCGGCATCCTGAGCATGGCCAACTCCGGCCCGAACACCAACGGCTCGCAGTTCTTCATCACCCTCGGCCCCCAGCCCCACCTCGACGACCGCCACTCCGTTTTCGGCAAAGTCACTGACGGCATGGATGTCGTTGAGGAAATCGGTAGCGTCGACACCGGCCGCAACGACGAACCCAAAGAGGACGTCGTCCTCGAGTCCGTCTCGATCAACTACGAATAACGCTTCGCACTCGAGAGCCAGAGCCGTTTTATAACACCCGACTCTCATCCTGCCGGACAACACGAGTTACAACTGTTCGACTGAACCGAGGATCAAACAGCTTCACTGACTGTTGTCGGCAATATCACTCGAGGTCTGGGTCGAAGAGATCCTCGATGTGACACTCGAAGAACGCGGCCAGTTTAAACGCAAGTTCCAGAGATGGATCGTAGCGTTCACGTTCGATTGCGTTGATGGTTTGGCGTGTCACGTCGACGGCGTCAGCGAGGCCACCCTGGCTCATATCTGCTGCTTCCCGTCGTTCAGTAAGCTGATTCTTCATGGCAGAGAGCTTAGGAACGGCGGCTGACAACCGTATAGCAAGCACCGTAGAGCAAGCCAAGTGCCGAAAACAGGAAGATGGCACCCCAGGCTGTCGCCGAGATGGAAATGTAATTTCCGGCATCAAGGACGTAGACCGCCGGGATAATACTGATTCCGACCATGAATGTGATCCCGATTGTCAGTCCGCTTGCATGGTTATGAAGCCGTTCGTCGCGTTCATCGGCGAGTTTTGCGTCGCTAAGATACGGGAGCGCAACTGCTGTGAGTACCGCAGCCCAGACCGCCACGAGGTACGTGACGGTGCCGATGAGTTGTTGTCCCAAGATGATGCCTGCGAGGAGCCCGAGACAGCCGATGCCAACGAGCCCCCAGATCCCTCGTTCGTACGTTCGCTTTCCAATGCCGAGCGGCGAGTGTGTCTGTCGTTTGGTGTCGGGCATGCTTTACAGTAAAGTCTACTTTACACCATTGCTTAAAACTATCGCCAGTCGTTTCACTCGAGCCAGTTCGACACAGGTCGGTTCGTAGCGACAGGCAGTGGTGACAAACGTATAGATGGCTGGACCACGTTCGATGTCTATGGGTTGGACTGCTACAGATATCCCCGACCAGACGGATCGAACCGTCGTCATCACCGGCGCGAACAGCGGGATCGGCCTCGAGGCCACCCGGGAACTCGCTCGAAACGGCGCAACGGTGATTATGGCCTGTCGCAGCCTCGAGCGCGGCGAGGACGCCGCCCAGGAGATTCGCGACGAGATTCTGGCAGCCGATATTCGTGTCGAAAAGTGTGATCTCGCCAGTCTCGAGTCGATCCGCTCGTTTGCCGACCGACTCGAGGACGATATTGATGTCCTGCTCAACAACGCGGGCGTGATGGCGATTCCGCGCTCGGAGACCGACGACGGGTTCGAGACCCAGTTCGGCGTCAACCATCTTGGCCACTTCGCGTTGACAGGACTGTTACTCGAGAATCTCGGCCTCGAGGACGGTCGGGAGTCACGAGTCGTCACCGTCTCGAGCGGCGTTCACGAGCAGGGTGAGATCTATTTCGACGATCTCCAGTCCGAGCAGTCCTACGACCCGTGGAACGCCTACGCCCAGTCGAAACTCGCGAACGTCCTCTTTGCGTACGAACTCGAGCGGCGACTGCTCACGGCGGAGGCGAACGCCAAGGCCGTCGCCGTGCATCCGGGCTATGCGAACACCCAGTTACAGTTTCGCGGGCCCGAGGAACGTGGCAGTCAGCTCCGACTGGCAGCGATGAAACTCATGAATGCCGTTGTTGCACAGTCAGCCGAAATGGGCGCGTTGCCACTGCTCTACGCCGCGACCGCACCAGACATCGAGGGTGGCGCCTACTACGGCCCAGGCGGATTCATGAACATGCGTGGCACGCCCGAACGGCAGGGGTCTTCGGATCGGTCCTACGACCGCGAGACGGCACAGCAATTGTGGGACGTCTCGAGTGAACTGACGGACGTGCGTTACGGCCTGCCGGAGCCGAAGCCGCTGGCCGAATCGGTGCGGTGATTGCGGTAACCACAACCTGAAAGTGTGCCACCCACGGAGAGACGAGCAATGAGCGACGACGAAAAGGGAATTCAGCGAGCGAGCGACGTTGGCTCGGCCGACGCACCGCCGGTCGCCGAGAAGCCCTACAAGGTCATTTTCGAGGCGAACAAGTGCTTTGGCGCGGGCAAGTGCGCCGAGGTCAGTGACAACTGGGAGATGTCACTCGCCTCGGGCATGGCCCAGCCAAACGAGTACTACATCGACGAGGACGACCTCGAGGACAACGTTCGCGCAGCAGAGGTTTGTCCGGCGAAAAAAGACGACGGCTGTATTCACGTGATTGATCGACGCACCGACGAGGAGATTGCACCGGATCCACACGGCGACGGGACGCTGAGCGTCGATTGGTAAGTCGTTCGCAGTCGTCACACATCGAAACGCACATCCCACCGTGTGGCCAACTGGCGAGTGCCTTCTGTGCGAGGGTAGCCAAGCAGGCCAACGGCGGTGGGCTTAAGACCCGCTCCCGTAGGGGTCCTTGGGTTCAAATCCCAACCCTCGCATGTCGCTGCGAACAATGCGTGAGCAGCGACTGCGTTCTTGAATTTGAACTACGCCAGTCGCAGCGTCCGAACAAAGTGAGGGCGACCGTCTGGAGGTGGTTCAAATCCCAACCCTCGCATGTCGCTGAGAACAATCCGTGAGTGACGAGTGCACAACGTGGGATGTGAATCAGACCGTGATTCTGTGAGCGCCGCGAGCAGGTTCTCGGGCGTGGTTCAAATCCCACCCCTCACTTGCTGTTGTGAGCACTCGAGGAAAACAAGAGCGACCGTCTCGAGTAGATTCACTGCTCGTTCGTCCCAGACTGACTCCCTCGGTGTGAGAGTCGCCGCTGTCGCCGCGGATAGGTCGGGTCTCTTACTCGGCCGCTGGGAGTGTAAACGAGAACGTCGATCCCTCGCCGGGTTCCGACTCGACCCAGATGTCCCCGTCGTGGCGTTCGACGATGCGCTGACAGAGCGCGAGGCCGATTCCCGTCCCGTCGTATTCCGCGCGACTGTGCAGTCGTTGGAAGACTTCGAAGATACGGTCTTGATTCGCGGGATCGATGCCGATCCCATCGTCGCTAACCGAAATCGTCCACATCGAGCCGGAACGGTCGGCAGAAACGTGGATACGCGATGGCTCGTCATCGCTGTACTCGATTGCATTTTGCAGGAGGTTCTGGAACAGCTGTCGCAACTGGCCCGCATCGCCGATTACACGGGGCAGATCATCAGCACGAATATCGGCATCGGTGTCCTCGATTTTGAACTGGATATCTGCGAGCACGTCGTCGAGGACGGCCTCGAGATCGGTCGGTTCGAACGGGTCGCCCTGCGTTTCGATGCGAGAATACTGCAACAGGCCGTCGATCATATCGCGCATTCGATCTGCGCCATCGATAGCGAACGCCAGAAACTCCTCACCGTCCGCATCGAGCGTGTCACTGTAGCGCTTCTCGATCAACTGGAGGTAACTCGAGACCATCCGCAACGGCTCCTGGAGATCGTGACTGGCCGCGTACGCGAAATGCTCAAGGCGTTCGTTCGATGCCTCGAGTTGGTCAATCGTCCGCTCGAGTTTCCGTTGATACTCGCGGCGTTCGGTGATGTCACTCAAGGTGAGTACCGCACGGGTCACCGCTCCGTACTCATCCCGGATCGGCATCCCTTTGACACTGAGAATCCGCTGCTCGCCGTCCATGGCCTCGATTTCGAAGGTTCGTGGCTCTGTTATCTCTTCGCCCTGGAGAACGCGAGCGGTCGTCCACTCGTCGCGCTGGACCCGCTCTCCCGTCTCGGCCCATGTGACGGGGAACTTGTCGTACTCCTCGAGGGAGTCAGCATCGAAGACATCACCGCCCCAAATGTCCTCGGCTGCATCGTTGACCTCGACGATTCCGCCGTCCTGATCCGCGACGATGACGCCAACGGGGAGGATTTCGAACAGCGACTGCAACTGTTCTTTGTTCTGTTGCAGTTCTAGTTCGGCTTGCTTTCGTTCCGTGATGTCCGTGAGCGCACCGGGGAACGTCGTCGGGTTGCCTGCCTCATCACACTCGACGTGACCGCGTGCGACGACCCAGCGAAGGTCGCCGGCTGCGTTCCAGACGCGGTACTCCTCTTCGTACTCCCCGCCCGACTCGACGGCCTCCTGGATTTTTCGCTGGACGCGGTCGCGGTCTGCCTTGTGGATCGCATCGAGTAACCACTCGAGCGGAACGCCACCTTCTGTGTCGCCCGGATCGATCCCGAACGTCTTGGCGAACGACGGGCCGATTTCCATCCGGTTTTCCTGAACGTGCCACTCCCACGTGCCCACTGCACCCGCCTCCGTCGCCGCCTCGAGTCGCGTCTTCGCGTCCTCGAGCTCGCGCTCGCGTTCTTTTTGCTGGGTGATGTCCTGTGCCATCGTCATCCCCGCGAAGACCTCGCCGCGCTCGTCGGTGATCGGAACTCCGTGGAGTACCCACTCTCGGCCGGCGTACTCGAGTTCCACCGATTTCTCTTCGCCCTCGAGTGCCGCCTGGAACGCGGGCTCGAGGTCGGCAGCGGTTTCGTCCGGCCAGACGTCGTGGAACTGCTGTCCTTCCAGGTCGTTCGGCTCGACGGGGATACGGTCGAATCCCTGTCCCGCCGCCAGCGTGTACTCGAGGTCGTGATCGAACAGCGTTACCAGCCCGTTTGGGAAGTACTCCGCGAGCGTTCGATACCGGCGCTCGGACGATTCGAGTGCCTGTTCACGTGCCTTGCGTTCGGTCACGTCGCGGAAGTAGACCGAGATACCGGTCTCGGAGGGGTACAGGTTCGCCTCGACCCAGAAATCGAGCGTCTCGTAGTAGAGTTCGTAACTGGTCGGCTCCTGGTCGTCCAGTGCCGTCTGAAAGGCGTCCCAAACGTCGTCGATCTCGGCGGCCGATGGGAAGACATCCCAGAGTTGTTTGCCGATCAGTTCGTCCTGTGACTGTTGCAGAAGCTCTTCGGCGCGTTCGTTGACGTGCGTGAATTGAAACTCGTCGTCGACCGCGTAGAACGCGTCAGAAACCCGACCGAAGATTTCCTCGAGTTCCGTCTCGAGTTCCTGCTCTCGGGCTTTGATATGAGTGATGTCCTCGCCGGCCGTGACGACTCGGTCGATCTCACCGCTCTCATCGAAAAGCGGTGCGGCGTTAACCGAAAGCCAGCGACGGGTACCGTCCGGCAGTTCGATCTGGAGCACCTCGTCGTACACTGGTTCGCCAGTCTGCAACGTCTGTGCGAAGGGGTGGTCATCGGCCGGGATCGGGTCACCAGATTCGGTGTAGACCGGTCGACTCGACGGATCGTACATCTCGGCTTCGCCGGCAGGTATCTCGAGAACGTCCGTCGCCCGATCGTTCAGTCGCAAAATTTCGCCGTCAGCATCGAGCACCACGATACCGACGGGGCTGGTCTCGAGAACCTGGTTGATCACGTCGCGTTCACGCTCGAGGTCCTGCTCTCGGTGCTCGAGCGTTCGTTCGGTTCGTTTGCTGTCAGTGATGTCGCGGACGACTCCAACTGTCCCCTGGAACGTCCCGTCTTCGATCAAGAGATTCACGCGCAACTCGCAGTATCGATTCTGGCCGTCGGCAGTTTGTACTGCAATGTCGAATGTTTCGGCCAGTCGTTCAGTGGAGTGGACACGTTCGGCAATCTTGCGCGAGATACGGCCGATATCGCCGTCCTCGAGGACGAGAGAAACGTGCTCGTTGAGCAGTTCGTCGCGCGTGTAGCCGCTCATCTCGACAATGATGTCGTTGACTGCGACGAACCGACCCGCGGCGTCGAGTTGGTAAATGCCGTCGTCGACGGTGTTTACGAGCGTTCGGTAGCGCTCGAGCGCCACAGAATCATCTATGTCATCCCCCCAGAACGCCTGTGCCGTCGTATCCCCCTGTTTGCTCATGACTACGTGGTGGGGAGTGACAGGAATAAACCTCGTGCCGGTACTTGGAGAGACGCGACACGAATCAGTTCGGTGTTGGAAGCGCAACCGAGAACGTCAATCACTCGCCGGGTTCGGTTGCCAGTCGGAGACGACTGACGTGTCGTTCGACGAGCCGGTTCACCTCGACCGGAAAACGAGACAGCAGTTGGGCCACTGGAACCTGCAGGTTCAACCGGTTTACTCACCCGTCGCAAACTGTCGCTGATGGACGAGTCCGACCGAGAGCACTCCCGAATTGCGGACAACAGGCTGGCCGCCGCTGTTGTCCTCGGTTCGCTCGTTGTCGCCACAGTCGGCGTGGGGCTCTACTGGAGCGGCTACACGAGCCTCCTCGTGCCAGCAGACGGCCCAATCGCAGACGCATTGCCGTTGTATCTGCTGACTGTGCTCGTCTGTTTCGGGTTGCTCATCTGGGGATGGCAACGATTTCTCTCGCTGCTCAGGTAAGCGGGACGGAGCACAGAAACGGCGATCTCGAGGCAGTTCACAGTTTCGCGTTCGGCAACACGAACGCGAGCGGAACGTAGAGCGCGACAGCGGCGACAATCCCGGCTGTCGCAGCGATAAACGGTTCCAGTTCCATAAACATCACTGCAATCGGAATGATGCCACCACCCGAAAGTGCCATTCCCGCTGCCAGTCGGTGAAGCGACTGGAACGGACTCCCCTCCCGGTCGTCAGCCATCGCCTCGAGTCCGCCTCGAGACTCCGAGAGGAAGAAAATCGGGAGGAAACAGTAGACGCCGGTCCCAATGAGAAGGCCGGAAAAAGCACCGATGAGCGGCGATTCAAGTGCGATATAGCCGATGGCGGTGAACGCGACAACGTCAAAGAGTGCAGCGATCAGCGCGATTCGGGAAGGCGTGATCGGTCCCTCCTCGAACGCCTCTATGTCTGTCTCGTGGGAACTGTCCATACCAAACCTGTTAGCGGACAGCATGTTATAAATTACTATTCATTTAGATTCGAAAGATCGGGGACTGGTCTCCTCGCTCGAGTGAGACGCCACCTGGCTTGAGCCACATCATCGCCGCTTAGCACTCTGGAACGGAGAGATATGTTGGTGGCACCACATCGGTCGTGTAGGTCTCGCGGCCGGGTTTTGCGATTCGATAGCCGTCTGCGAGCATCGTCGCCGCGTCGACGGCGAGAACCACTGGCTCAGCGGTGTGGCGCTCGCCGACCGCGCGGGCAGTCCGACGAGTACCGGAGAGATGCACCTGCTGTCGTGACATCGGCTGCAGGCCCTCCGCGCGAATCGACTCGAGATTCCGCGGCGCAGTCCCGTGATAGAGCGTATCGGGCACCGGGCTCTCGGTCGCCTCGAGCGTGACGTCGATTGAGTGGCCGTAGGCGGCTCGGACGCGATCAGCCGCCCCGCGGCCCTCCCCGCTCGTCCGCTCGAATCGCCCCTTCGGATCGGTGTCGATGAGTGCCTCGAGATGGCGTTTGTCGGCCCACTCGTATTTCCGCTCGACGGCGCTTGCGAGGTCCGCAACTCTCGTCCAGCCTTGGCCGTCAACCTCAATGCCAGCATCAGCCGGAAAGTGTCGAAGTGCGCCGCTGACGAATTTCGAGAGTTGGCGTCGACGCGCGCCGGAGAGCACCTGTTCGCCGCGGTTGCCACAGACGGGGCAGCCATCGCCGGGTGCGTCATCCGCGGCCTCGTTGCCATCGACTGCGAACGGCCCGTGGGCTGGACAGGTACGAATCGGTGCCGTCATGGGTGTAATTCGGCGCTCGAGACGAAAAGATGCCCCGCTCTACTCGCCGGTTCGAAACGACAGATCCAGCGACGGTGCGGAGTGAGTCAGCGACCCCATCGAAATCACGTCGACGCCGGTCGCGGCGTACTCGGCCACGCCCTCGAGCGTGATGCCGCCGCTGGCTTCAGCCAGTACACCCTCGTACGATGCGAGCGCTTCGACGGCTTCGCGCGTCTGCGCGGGCGTCATATTATCGAGCAACACAACGTCCGCACCCGCCGCAGCCGCTCGCGGCGCATCCACAACCGACTCGACCTCGACATCGATTTTCGTCGCGAACGAGGCTCGCTCGCGGAAGTGGGCGATTGCGTTCTCGAGGCCCATCTCGGCGATGTGGTTGTCTTTGACCATCACCATCTGGGAGAGATTCAGTCGGTGTGTGTCGCCGCCGCCCGCGACGACGGCGCGTTTCTCGAGGCCCCGCAGACCGGGCGTCGTCTTGCGGGTTGCAGCGATCCGCACGTCGTCGGATTCGACTCGAGCGGCGTCGACGACACGGCGCGTTCGCGTTGCGATTCCCGATGCGTGGCCCGCGAGATTCACGGCGACGCGCTCGCCCCGCAACACCTCGCGTGCGGCCCCCTCGACGCGAAGCAGTTCGTCGCCGCGTTCGATGGCGGTACCATCCTCGAGCGAGTCGGTGACGTCAACGCCGAGATAATCGAAGACGGCCGTCGCTGCCTCGAGGCCGGCGACGACGCCGGACTCTTTGGCGACGAGACGACCCGTGGTCTCGCCGGGAACGTCGTTCGTCACGTCGTGGTGGCCGATATCCTCGCGGAGCCAGCGTTCGACCTGTGCGTCGGTGATCATTAGTCGCCCGCCGGCTGTTCGGCCGGTTGCTCCTCGTTTTCGGTCACGACGTAGTGACACCCTTTCGACTCGCCGTTCTCGCTCGCCGCACGCGCGATCAGCAAGGCGACGACGCTCGCATTCCGGAGTTCGTAGAGGTCTCGAGCGGTTCGCGTTCGAATATAGGCGTCGACCTCACCTTTGAGCCGCCGAAGCACACCACTCGCGCGGGCGATTTCCTCGGGGTCGCGCTCGAGGCCCAGATACTCGTCCATCGTGCGCTTCAGTCGGATCGACTTCTCGGCGGCGAATCGCTCGGGGAGGTCGGGGTCGCTGTTGCGGAGATCGGGTGCTTCGACGATCTGCGGTTCAGCGTCTGCGTCGGCTACCTCTGTACCTGCGCGCAGCCCCCAGACGAGTCCCTCGAGCAGGCTCGTACTCGCCAATCGGTTTGCGCCGTGGACGCCGGTTCGGGCGCACTCGCCGACGGCGTAGAGGCGGTCGAGACTCGTCTGCCCGCGGTCGTCGACATTGATCCCGCCACACAGGAAGTGCTCGCAGGGTGCGACTGGGATTTCGTCGCCCTCGATTCCGCGGTCGCGACAGTTCTCGGCAAGGTCGGGGAACTCAGCCTCGAACTCGAGCGAACTCACGTCCAGGACGACCTCACCAGTTTCCTCGCGCTCGCTTGCGACCGCGCGGGCGACGACATCGCGCGGAGCGAGTTCGGCGTCGGGGTGGTAGTCGGGCATGAATTGCTCGCCCTCGGCGTTCCGAAGGACGGCCCCCTCGCCGCGCAGAGCTTCCGAGAGCAAGAACGGGTTCTCACCCGCATAGGCGGTTGGATGGAACTGCACGTACTCGAGGTCTGCGACCTCGGCCCCGGCAAGTGCGGCCATGGCGATGCCGTCGCCGGTCGCGTCGTCGGGGTTGGTCGAGCGGCTGTAGAGTGCGCCGATGCCGCCGGTCGCGAGGATGGTGTTGCCGGCGTAGATCGGATGGCCATCCGCTTGTTCATCCGTCAGAACGCCGTGGACCCGCCCTTCATGGGTAATGAGTTCGAGGGCGGCCGTATCCTGGCGCACTTCGATCTGTTCGTGCTCGTCGATGTAGTTCAAAAACGGCCGCAAGATGTGCGTGCCCGTCGCGGCGTCGACGTGGAGAATGCGATTTTCGGAGTGGGCAGCCTCGCGCGCGTAGTCGAACGCGTCATCGTCGGCGTCGTCGCTGCCGTCGAACTCGATTCCCAGCGTCTCGAGGAGCACGTCCTCGACGGCCTCGTCTGCGTTCTCGACGAGCACGTCGACGGCGTCGGGGTCGGCGGTCCCGTCGCTGGCCTCGAGAATGTCCTCTTTGAGCGCCTCGGGATCGCCGCGGGTGGTCGAGATGCCGCCCTGCGCCCAGTCGGTGCTCGCGCCGTCGGGGCGTTCGGCTTTCGTGAGGAGAACGACCTCGCTCCCCTCGCGGGCCGCAGCGAGGGCGGCCGCACAGCCCGCAATGCCGCTGCCAACGACGAGGACGTCCGCGGTTTCGGGGGGGTGTGTGTCCGTCATGGTTAGATCTCGAGCATGCGCTCTAAGGCGAGGCCGGCGAGTTCTTTCTCCTCGGGGGCGACTTCGATCACGTTGCGTTCTCGGCCCTCCACAAGCTCCTCGAGAACCCACGTCAGGTAGTTCGGGTCGATCTGGCGCATGGCGTTACAGTCCATGCAGGCGTCGCCACACAGCGGGATGACGTTCACGTCGGGGTGCCAGCGCTCGAGGTGGTTCGTGAGGTGAATTTCGGTGCCGATTGCCCAGGTGTCGCCCGGATCGGCGTTTTCGATGGTTTCGCAGATCGTCGCCGTCGAGCCCGCTTTGTCGGCGGCTTCGACGACCTCGCGGCGACATTCGGGGTGGACGATAACCTTCGCGTCGTCGTGTTCGTCGCGAACCTGCTCGATGTGATCCGTCCGGAACCGTTCGTGGACCTGGCAGTAGCCGTCCCAGAGGATGATGTCGCTGTCTGCGACCTCCTCGGCGTCTTTGCCCTCGGGGTCCCAGGGGTCCCATTTCGCAATCTCCTCCTCGAGACCCATCCGATAGGCGGTGTTCTCGCCGAGGTGTTTGTCGGGCAAAAAGAGGACTTTATCGCCCTTCTCGAAGGCGTACTCGAACGCTTTGTGCGCGTTCGAGGAGGTACAGACGAGACCGTCCTGGCTCGCACAGAACGCCTTCAGGTCGGCGTAGGAGTTCATGTACGTAATCGGGATGATGGTCTCGTCGGGCGCGGCGGCGGTGATCTCGGCCCACGCGGCGTCGACCTGTAAGGCCTCGGCCATCCCGGCCATCGGACACGACGCCTCCATACTCGGCAGAATCACCGTCTGCTCGTCGTCGGTGATGATGTCCGCGCTTTCGGCCATGAACGTCACGCCGCCGAAGATCACGTACTCCGCGTCCGCGTTGGCCGCCTCCTTCGAGAGCTGATAGGAGTCACCGATGAAATCGGCGTGTTCGACGATCTCCCGGCGCTGGTAGTTGTGTCCCAGGATAACGACGTCGTCACCCAGTTCGGCGAGCGCCGCCTCGATGCGCTCCGTTCGCTCAGCCTCCTCGAGATCCCGGTACGCAGACGGGAGTTGCTCGAGGTTGTCGTATTTGAACAGACTGAGATCGGTGTCGAGTTCCGCAGTTTCCATTGTCACCATTGTGCGATACCTGTGGGTACCCTCACCTCATAGGGCGCTATTGAATAACTTTTTCCTTCGATAGCGTATTTCGAGAGCGTACCATCCACTGGTAGCCGTATCGAATCGCCAGAATCAGTTGATATGGCGTTCGAATACGTTCGTTTTCGGGACTGTCCGGTCACTGTGGATTGGGCTCATTTCGCTCGAGGCCGTCGAAGGAGTATGGCACTCGAGGAGGCCTTTACTGAATTTACCCGGCGAGACTGGGAGTCAGAGCCAGTCGATGGCACAGTCCAGCTCGCCATCGTCGGAACGGGCGGGTTCGCTCGCAATCGGGCGCTGCCAGCGATTGCAGACGGTCGGTACTGCAGCGTCACGACGCTTGTCACCGGCTCTCCAGACAGCGCGCACACGCTCGCCGAGGAGTTCGACGTCGAGCATGTCATCAGCTACGACGCGTTTCGCCGTGGAAGCCACGCCAACTCCTACGACGCAGCCTACATCGCGACACCGAACGGAACCCACGGCGAGTTCGCTATCGCCGCCGCCGAACACGGGGCTCATGTGCTCTGTGAGAAACCACTCGAGACGACAGTCGAGCGCACGCGAGAGATTCTCGAGGCGTGTGCGGACGCTGGCGTAACGCTCATGACGGCCTACCGGCTCCAGACGGAGCCCGCGGTCCGGCGAACGCGTGAACTCATCCGCGAGGGCACCATCGGCGAGGTCGTCCAGATTCAGGGTGGGTTCTCACACCCGCTGCTCGAGTACACAAGTCCCGATACCTGGCGACTCGATCCGGACCTCGCCGGCGGCGGCGCGCTGGTCGACCTCGGCGTCTATCCGTTGAACACCATCCGCTTTCTGCTTGACTGTGACCCAACAGGCGTCTACGCGACGACATACTCGAGCGGCGGGCCCTTCGCAGCCGTCGACGAACACGTCGCGTTTCAACTCGAGTTTCCCACGGAGGTGACGGCCTCGTGTACGGCGAGTTTCGACGCCCACGCCCACAGCCGCCTCGAGATCATCGGCACCGACGGGATTATCCTGATCGCCTCGCCGTTTGGCGGCGTCGTCCCGCAGGAGATGGTCGTCGAGAGCGGCGACATGCGTATGGAGTACACCGGCCCGCCGGTCGACGAAGTCTGTGAGGAGTTCGATTACTTCGGCTACTGCGTGCTGACGGGCACAGAACCCGAACCGGATGGTCGAGACGGGCTCATCGATCTGTACGCCATCGAAGCCGCCTACGAGTCCGCCCAGACGGGACGGCGCGTCGAACTGGCACTCGAGTGAGCCCTCGAGAGCGACCTGTCCTCAGAGTGGCTCACCAGGCCGTCCTCGAGTGGATTGGGAACGGGGAGAACGTCTCAGTGCCCGAACGGGCAAGCGTCGGCGGTGACTATAGCAACAGTGCAAGGCCGAGGACGACCGCAAGCAGCCCACCAACGAGCCAGATCGCAGCTGGTTTCGCCAGCATTCGAGCAGCCCCGTCTTGACATGAATCTCCGATGACGAACACCGGCGTCTCCGGTCCGTCTTCGATAACCGCGCTCACGTCGCGCATCGTCTCGCGTGCCTCGACGTCGTAGCGCGACTGGCCGAGCACGTACACGTCTCCGCCCGGCTCGAGGCGGCGCTCGGAGTACCGGCGGTCATTCCCGGTTGCAATCTCGACGACGCGAAGGTCGAGGCTCGTGTTCTCGGACTCGAGATCGGAGTGGTGCTCGAGAAACTCCCGAACGTGGTCCGGTTCGGCCTCCCCGCCGTCGACGTCGATTCGGTCGACAGTCGAGAGCGCGAACTCGCCTGCAGAGGGGTTGACGCGGATGCTCGCGGTCTCGTCCTCGAGTCGAAACGGAACCCCGCCAGCGCCCTCGTCGACGGTGTTCCACGAGGAGTTCTTCCCGCTCGATTGGAGTTCTTCGACTTCGTACTCGTAGACCAGACACGGCTTCCCGGTCAGGGGACCCTCGCTTGGACTGGTAATCGGTGTTGCGGTCCCCTCGAGTTCGACCGGCCCGTCGGCGCGTTCGACCGAGAGCACGTCGTCAGTGTCGCCGCGGTAGACGTGGTAGGCAGGCCGAAGGCGGAGTCCACCGTAGGCAATCGCACAGAGACCGATGATGACGAACAGTGAGCCGGGCATCGCTCAGTAGTGCGAGTATTGACATGATAAGCGTGGTGATTTGAGACCCGCTACTCGCGCTCGAACACAACCTCGCCGTCGACGGCCGTCAGCGCCACGTCGATCTCCCCAATGCGCTCCGGCTGGTCCCACGGCGACGCCTCGAGGACGACGAAATCGGCTCGTTTGCCGACTGCGAGCGTCCCCAGTCGGTCCTCGTCGAACCCGGCGTAGGCCGCGCCGCGGGTGTACGCACGCAGCGCTTCCGTCACCGACAGGCGCTGGTCTTCAGACGGCGCGTTGACCGCGTGATGGACCCCAAGCAGTGGGCCGAGTGGCATCCCGTCCGAGCCAAACGCCAGGGGTGCGCCGACCTCGAGCACGCGCCCGAGCGGATTCGACCGTTCCCGGCGCTCGCGGCCGAGTCGCTGATCGTAGAGTCCGCCCTCGTCCGCCCAGCGGTGGAAGTTCGGCTGCATGGAGGCGACGATGCCGGCGTCGGCCATACGCTCGAGTTGGTCATCCGTCGCGAGTTCGGCGTGTTCGATCCGGTGTCGGCTGTCGGCTGGATCAGCGGTCTCCTCGAGCGCCGAGAGCGTCTCCTCAATTGCCTCGTCGCCGATGGCATGAACCGAGAGCTGAAACCGCGCATCGTCGGCTCGTTCGACGATACTGGTCAGTTCCGCGGGATCGACGACCCACTGGCCGCTCGTCGGTTCGTCCTCCGTCTCGCTTTCATCATCCACATCCGCGTCTGTGTACGGCTCGCGGAGCTTCGCCGTCCGGCTCCCGATGCTGCCGTCCGAGAAGGACTTGATCGCGCCCGTCTGGACGCGGTCGTTGCCCGCGTTCGTGACGAGTCCGACTTTTGAGAGGGCCTCGAGGTAGTCGCTCCAGTAGTCGATTCGCACGCGAATCGGCAACTCGCCAGCAGCCGCAAGCTCGCGGTAGACGCGCGGACTCGTATCGCTTCGGACCTTATCGTGGACGCCGGTGACGCCACGGGCAACGGCGTATTCAGCGGCAGCAGTGAGCAAGTCACGCATCTGTTCGCGGTCGGCTGCCACCTCGCGGCGAACGACTTCGGCGGCGTCCTCGACGGCGATACCAACTGGGTCGCCGTCCTCGTAGACGATATCCGAGTCCGGCATCTCGTCGGCGAGGCGCTCGAGGGCAACCGAGTTCAGCGAAACGGTGTGGAGGTCGACGCGAAGGGCGGCGACCGGGCGCGTCTCGCTGACGGCGTCGAGGTCGACCCGCGTGAGTCGGTGGCCGCGGTCGGTCCAGGTGCTCTCGTCGTAGCCGAAGCCGATGATCCAGTCGTCGGACCTCTCGTCGGCGGGAGCCGCGTCGCTGTCAGCGTCGGCCGCAACCGCACTCGCCGTCCGGTCGCCCTCCGCAGCGAGCAACTCGAGGCACTCGTCTGCGCTCGTCGCGGCCGACAGATCGGCGTGAACGAGGTGCTGTCCTAGCTGCTCCATGTGCGTGTGGGCGTCGATAAAGCCCGGCAGGACGACGCGCCCGTCGCAGTCGATCACGTCCGTCTCGACGCCGTTGAGAAACTCGAGTTCGGAGCTGTCGCCGAGACGGACGATCTCGCCGTCGCGGATGGCCATCGCCTCGAAGACCGTCTCTGGGTCGCTCAACGTGTGAATCTCGGCGTTCGTCACCAGCCGGTCGGCGGCCGCAGTCATACTCGAGATGGCTCGCTCGAGGGGCAAAATCGTTCGGTTCGCTCGCACCGTCTCGAGTTCGTGTCCGCACGTTCGGACACACCTGTCAGGTGAGAAAACGTATATGGGAGGTATGCGAACAGGCGGCTATGCTCACCCGCGAGAACCTCGTTATTCTCGGCTCGCTCGCCCTCCTCTTCGCGCTCTTGCTCGTCGGGTTACCGCTGCTCGAGGACGCGACCGGCCTCTCGATCAACGACTACCCGCTTCCGGCGTTCCTCCTGTTTGTCGGGCTTGCCATCGTCCTGCCGCAACTGTCTCTGGCCAGAACCGACGCCGAGGCATCGCCCCGGACTCGGATCCGGTTCGCCGTCATCGCGACCGGTCTCTTCGCACTGCTGTTCACCGGCGGGACGTACCCCGAAGCGGCACTCGAGGCCCCGCTCGAGAACCTCGAGTCGCTGCAGGGACTGGTGATTCTCGTGATCGGTGCCGGCGCGTTCCTGGGATTGGTGGGCTACGAATTCGTCGCTGGCTTTGGGTCTCAGTCCAGCGATGGCGACTCGAGTGCGTAACGAGTCCGACGGTCGCGGGCGCAATCTCGAGACTGATCAGCAACGCTTAGGGACGGCCACTGTGTCCCTCGACCCATGACCAGCGCTACGGATCTCGCCGACAAGCTACAGGACGGCGACCTTCGACTCTACGAACTCGAGGAACACACCGATGCGGACACAGCGGCCGAGGCACGCCGGCTGTTCGTCGAGCGCGAGACAGGAACCGACCTCGAGGCGGTCGGCGACTACACGTTCCCCGCCGAGCAGGCCGAACCGAACATCGAGAACATGATCGGCGCGGCGCAGGTGCCGATGGGCGTCGTCGGCCCCGTCGCAGTCGATGGCAGCGCGGCCGACGGCGACCACTACCTGCCGCTTGCGACGACCGAAGGCGCGCTCTTGGCCTCCGTGAATCGGGGACTCTCGGTGATCCGCTCGTCGGGCGGTGCGGACGCTCGCGTGACGAAAAACGGGATGACTCGCGCGCCCGTCTTCCGCGTCGACGGCGTGGCCGAGGCCGCCGAAGTCGTGGAGTGGGTCGAAGATAATCTCGAGACCCTCCGCGAGGCCGCCGAGTCGACGACCAGCCACGGCGAATTGCTGGGCGTCGAACCCTACGTCGTCGGCGATTCGGTCTACCTGCGATTCGCCTACGACACCAAAGACGCGATGGGGATGAACATGGTCACTATCGCGACCGGCGCGGCCTGCGAGGTCGTCGAGCAGGAGACGCCAGCCGACCTCGTTGCCCTCTCCGGCAACCTCTGTTCGGACAAGAAACCCGCCGCCGTCAACGCTGTCGAAGGCCGCGGACGTTCCGTAACGGCCGACGTGGTCATTCCCGGTGAGTTGCTCGAGAACCGACTCCACACGACGGCCGAGGCCATCGTCGAAGCGAACACCCGAAAGAACCTGACCGGCAGCGCCAAAGCGGGCAGTCTCGGCTTTAATGCGCACGCGGCAAACGTCGTCGCTGCCGCCTTCCTCGCGACCGGCCAGGACGAAGCCCAGGTTGTCGAAGGCGCGAACGCGATCACGACGATGGATACGCGCGAGGGAGAAAACGGTGCGACCGACCTCTACGCCAGCGTCTCCATCGCCTCACTCGAGGTCGGCACAGTCGGCGGCGGGACGAAACTCCCGACCCAAGCCGAAGCGCTCGACGTGCTCGGACTCCGCGGCGGCGGCGATCCGGCGGGGTCGAACGCCGACGCACTGGCCGAGATCATTACCGTCGGCGCGCTCGCGGGCGAACTCTCCTTGCTTGCAGCACTGTCTTCGCGACATCTGGCGAGCGCTCACGAAGACCTCGGACGCTAATTCGGTTACGTCGCGGTCGACTCGCGTGCGTTTCGCGCCCGAATCGTCATCACCGCAATCGCTGCCCCGCTTCCCATCAAGACAAGCAAGCCGAGCAGCGCCTGGAGTCCGTCCGTCGCGAGCAAAAAGATCGCCAACCCGACCGCGGCACCGCCGTGGGCGAGCGCGAACGGCCGCCGGCCGTATGCCCCGTGAAGGAGCGCCACGGCGGCGAACGTCCCCGCGAAGACCCACATCGCAAGCGCCGTCGCCTCGAGTCCGAAAATCGTCTCGCTAATAAAGATGCCGTAGCCATAGAGTGCGAACGCGATCACCGATCCGACGCCGATTGTCTCCGCTTGAACATCCACCACTTCGGCCATTTGCCCGCTATTCTGGCGCTCGAGGCAAAGTGTTACCGTTCGCGTTCGGTTCGTGGTCGGGAATCCGATCAGAGCAAGCGATACCGACCGCGACTCTCGCTGACCTCGCCGCGTCGCGTGAGTTTTTCGAGGCCATCTCGAGCGTCGTCGGCGGGCACGCCGCGCTCGCCGGCGTAGTCGACGACCTCGGCTTCGGTGGGACGTTCGAGTTCTCGGAGGGCTTCCTGAACGATCTCTTTCTTGCTCCCACTTCGGGCTGACCCGCGCGGGTCGCGGTCGCCTGCGGCGTCGACTTCGGAAACGTCGAGACCCGACTCCTCGAGATACTCGTCATCGTCGATCACGCCGTCAGAAACGTCGTCCTCGAGCGCACCGAACGAGTCGAGTTCGGCAAAGGCGTCGCCGTGGCCCTGCCGGTTGGCGAGCATCGAGGCGCGGACGTCTCGAGCGTGGTCTGCGTCGTCGGTTTCGACGAATTTCTTGCGTCTCTCGTAGGGGCGTCGCGAGCCACAGCGAGGGCACTGTGTGGTCTCCGACCGGCCTTCGATAATCCAGAGATTCGAACACTCGCTACAGCCGACGACGGCGTACATGCTCGCACGATACGGCCGAATCGATGTTCACGTTTCGGTCTCAGCTGACGGTGTCGGCGAAACAACCGGGAGTTCAATTCGGAAAACGCACCCAGTCGGACGGTTGTCCTGAATCGCAATCTCGCCGTCGAACTGGTCGACTAACGTCTGGACGAGATGCAACCCCAATCCAGTGCCGGGGCTCTCGAGTCCTTTTTCGCCGCGGCCAAACACGTCTTCCTTCCGGTCATCAGAAATTCCCGGCCCGTTGTCCGCAACGCAAATGACGACCGTCTCATCGTCATGATCGATTGCGACCTCAATATCCGGCAGGTCGGAATCGTTGTGGACAACGGCGTTCTCGAGGAGGTTACGAATAACAGACTCGAGCATGTCGTTTGCGAGTACGTGTGGCGCTGTGGCAAGCCCGTAGACCGTAATTGCGGCTGAATCGTACCGTGAGCGGACGGTTTCGACTGCCGATGTGACGACCTGGTTGATCGAGACGAGTTGCTGATTGTCGCCGCGCCCGAGCATCGCCTCTGTAAGGTTACGTGCGGTTTCGGTCAGTTCGATTGCATCAGCAGCCGAGCCGTGAATTTCGTTGAGATGGTAGGCCCCCTCCGCATCAACGTGGTCCTCGAGCAAGCGGGCGCGACCGCGGACGACTTGCATATCGTTTCGCAGATCGTGGCGAACGACCTGATTCAGGATCTCGAGTTTGTCGCGCGTCTCGACGAGGTCTCGGTTTTGGTCCCGCTGATCGGTGACGTCTCGTGCGGAAACGATCATGGAGGTCGGCGCACCCGAATTATCGGTTACGGGTCGAATCGTCCCGCTAACGCGCCTCGTCTCGCCATTACCGATTGGATTGTCGACCACGTAATCGACGTACTCACCCTCTGCGGCCCGTTCGACCGACTCTCTGACTCGCTCTTGCATGTCGTCTGGCCACCACGGCGTCTCCCAAAACGGCGTGTCAACAACCTCCTCGTGTGTCGCATTGGCGTACTCGAGGGCGGTCTGGTTTGCCTGCAAGAGCGTGCCATCGAGTTCGAGCAGGCCGACGAGCATTTCGGGGTCCTCGAAGACGGCTTCGAAGCGGCGCTGATTCCGCCGAAGCCGTAATTGGCGGCCACGTCGCTCGGTGATATCGGTGAAAAAGCCCTCGAGCGCCTCGAGGGTGCCGTCCTCGGCGTAGATTCCCTGTCCGCGTTCCCAGAGCCACTTTGTGGCCCCTGTTTTCGTTTCAATCCGGTAGGTGACTTCGTAGTGTTCGCCCGTCTCGAGGGCAGCCTGTACGTCGCCCCACGTAGATTCGCGGTCGTCCGGATGGATCAGGTCGTCGCCGAACAGCACGTCCCCCGACTCGAGTTGGGCGGCGCTGTAGCCAGTGATTTCCTCGCAGGTTCCTTCGACGACCTCCATTGGCCAGGCAGAATCATTCCGACAGCGATAGACCACGCCGGGAAGGTTGTCGATCAGCGTGTCCTGGCGGACGTTCTGCCCACCGTCCGCGTGCGCCAGGTCTGGTACCGAGTCCCGGCAGGTTGATCGTGACGCGTGTGGCGACACGATGTTCTGAGACTGTGTGGATTCGCCCGCGTTTCGGTACTGAGCGAGCGCCCCCAGAATCCGACTCGAGAGGAGATTGAAGTGAATGCCAGAAATATCGTCTGCAACGTCTGTCTCATCGTCCCAGCGAAGGTACTCTGTGACACCTGCCTCGAGTGCAGCCTCGGCCTCGTCGTGGCTAGCGCTGGCCGTAAGCAACACCGTTGGAATCTGATCAGTGGCCGCGACAACTGGACGCACTCCATCGCCGGAGCACGCCAACAGCGTGTTATCCGTTCCAAGCAGACAATCGATATCGTGAGGGTCCTGCAGTCGCTCGAGGACCGCTGTTTCGTCGTGTTCGATGCTGACTACAAATTGGTCGTCGCCATTCCTGAGTTGGGTCGCAATCGCTTCCCCCGGGAGTTCTGGCGCAAAGAGAAGAATACGAATTGATGACCGCACCATTCACAGTACACTCACGTCGCTTCTGCTATTAGTCTTATTACCACGGATGTGTATTGTCTGTCACCATCGTGTTGGCCTCAGAATTGGATTATAGTGATACCTCGAGCGACGACTCAACGTCGGCCAGTCCGGACGTGTGTAGCGTCGCCATCCGGCGGCCAGTCGTCTCGACATCGAGACGGCCAGTAAAGGACGTCTCCATACCGGCCAGCATACTGTTGACGTCCGTCTCGAGGTCGACACTGGTATCGAACACACAGACACCGATACCGTCTCCGCGACGGAGTTCGGTTAAAAAGTTCGAATTGAGGAAGCGATACACTGATCGCGCGTCGTCGATTTCTGCACAGAGCGTCGAGCAGAACACGATGCCCGTTCGGAATCGGTCGACTGACTGCTGTGCTGTCGCGACCATCGTTGACAGTTCCATGCCGACTGCTGTCAGATCGCCGAGCGCCCCAACAGTCTGGAGGTCGTCACCGTTGTCTCGGCCCTCTGCGGCCAGAACCGATGTACGCGAGCCAGCCCCAGTTTCGACGGCCTCGAGTTGCCGTTGGACGGCGTGGCCACGTTGGTCCGTCGCGAGGACGACACCATATTCGTCCGTCTCGGGGGCGACTAGTCGAGCGAACACGGTTTTGAGCGCCTCGGAGTCCTCACCAGTAAGCAAAATCGAGGTCCCACTCTCGAGACCATCGATGGGGAGCGAGTCAACACCGAAGGTGTTCGAGTTCGCGAGACTCATTGCTCCTCCGTGTAAGTAACTGCAGTTTCAGCACCCGCTTCGCGCGCCTCGAGCAGCGACTGGCGTAACTCGAGGATCTCCATTGCTGTGTCAGCGTACTGCTCGAGCGTCTTCTGTTCGGCGGTGGAATAGCTCCGTTGTTCGTGGTCGAGTACGCAGACCTGGCCGATCACCTGCCCGTTCGGGGCGGTCATATTGGCCCCAGCATAGGAGACGATGCCGAGGTTCTCGAGTTGGTCGTTGCGGTTGAATCGGCTGTCGTCGGCGATGTCTTCAACGATCATAACGTCTTCTTGGAGCATACTGTGGGTGCACATGGTGTCTTCACGGGTCAGCGAGTCCCAGTCCGCGCCGGTACACGCGAGGAAGTTCTCCTCGTCTGCTTCGACCAGCCCAATAAACGAGACGGCGACATCGAAGTGATCGGCGATTAGATCCGTCAAGCGGTCGAAACTCTCCTCGATTGGGAGTTCATCGATATTGTACGCCGCCAGCGTCTCGAGCCGTTCGTCCTCGTCTTCGGGTGCGAGAAAGCCGACCTGGGCGCTGTGGTCGATGATGTCGTTGACGATGAACCCGAGCCGGTCGTGGGCATCGGGCAGGTCGCGATTGAGGTATTCGACGATCAGTTCTTCGAACGATGCGGTGTCGATCTCACCCGGCGAGACGTCGGTAAAGAGAACGCACGGCGTCTGCGGTGCCTGCTCTCGGAGGAGTTCGACGATATCCAGCCCGGTTCCATCAGCCAGTTCGTAGGCGGTGACGACGCCGACAATCGGTTCGCGCTCGAGTGTCGCAGCGGCTTGCTCGAGTGACGTGGCTTCGACCGCGGTGAGTTCGTCGTCCGCATCGATTGTCGATGCGACGGACGAAACACGACGGTCAGTATCAACACAAAGGACGGTCCGACTCATTGATGGGTGCTCTCTGCAGTACCCGTAAAAAGCGTCTGCCCAACGGTGTCAACACTCGTGAGTGAGCCGCGCCGAAAGACGTCACTCCGGCTATTGCACCGCGTATTCTTTTGACGGAAACCGTTGAACGACGCGTATCGAACGCACCGGACACGCCGCGAGTGTCCGAACGCGATACACAACCCTGCTCCCATGGACGACGACTATCTTCCACTCGAGGCATACGGAGTGATCGGCAACAACGACCGCTGTGCGCTCGTCGGGCACAACGGCTCAATCGACTGGTGTTGTTTCCCCCATCTCGAGTCGCCAAGCGTGTTCGCGGCGATACTCGATGCTGATGACGGCGGGCGGTTCGCGATTCGCCCGGCCGAGGAGTACGAGACGACGCAGACCTACGTCGACCGAACGAACGTCCTCGAGACGACGTTCGAAACGGATGGCGGCAGCGTCACTGTAACCGACGTCATGCCCGTTAGCCGCGACAACGCACACGACGAGTCGGTCGACGACGACTCGAGCACGGCGACAGACAGCGAGGCAGATCGCTTCCAACAGGCGATCTACCGCGCCGTCGAGGGCAATACAGGCTCGGTCGACCTCGAGATCGTCTTCGAACCACGCTTCGATTACGGCCGGTCGACCACGGACCTCGAACGCAGTGACGACGGCACGGTGGTCGCCGCCGAGGCGAACGAGACGGGCAACCACAGCGTCAACGGCGACGTAACCGACGAGAACCGGCCCGCCGACGAACAGCGCCACCGCAGCGACGAACAAGGCCAACTCTCGTTACGGACCGAGACGGACCTCGAGTTTGCGATTGACGAAGACGAGACAGTCGCAACGGGGACGATGACCGTCGAAGACGGCGATCAACACTGGTTTCATCTCCAGTACGGCGATCCCGAAACTACACCCGAACCTGACTGCGAGCAGTGTCTCGAGGAGACGATTTCGTACTGGCGACACTGGCTCGAGCGCTGCGAGGAGTCGGCCTCGGACCTCTTTTCGCTCAGAGACGACTGGCACGACGCGCTCGTTCGCTCGACGCTCGTGCTCAAACTCCTGATTCACGACGAAACGGGGTCGATCCCGGCCGCGGCGACGACCTCGCTGCCCGAGGAAATCGGCGGGGAACTCAACTGGGATTATCGATATAACTGGATTCGCGACGCGAAGTTCACGATTCAGGCGCTCCACAACGTCGGCCAATCCGCAGAAGCCCACGAGTACTTCGAGTGGTTCCGAGAGATCGGCCACGAATCCCCCGAGGACATCCGCCCGCTGTACGGCCTTCACGGCGAAACCGACCTCGAGGAAGAACACCTCGAGCATCTCTCGGGCTATCGAGACTCCCAGCCGGTCAGAATCGGCAACGCCGCGGCGGATCAGGTGCAACTCGACATGTACGGCACGGTCGTACAGGGCATCTACGAAACGATCCGCTACCAGGACGGCCTCTCCGACTACGACTGGGAATCGGTTCGCGCCCTGGCGAATCACGTCTGCGACCACTGGGAGGAGCGCGGCAAAGGTATCTGGGAGTTTCGCGACCTCGAGGAGCACTTCGTCCACTCGAAACTGTTGTGTTGGGTTGCCCTCGACCGGGCGATCAGGATGGGCGGTGAGTACGACTACGACGGCCCATTTAAAAAATGGGACCGCGAACGCGAAGCCATCAGGGAGGCAATCGAAGAGCGCGGCTACAACGAGGAGAAAGGAAGTTTCATGCAGTTTTTCGGTGCCGAGGACGCACTCGATGCGACGGCTCTCCTCATCCCACTCTACGACTTCCTGCCCTCCGACGACGAGCGCGTCCAGAACACCATCGATACGATTCTCGAGGAGGCTGCAACCGACGATGGCCTCGTGTTCCGCTTTACCGACAGCCCCGCACGACCGACCGAATCCGGCGGCTTCGTGCTCTGTTCGTGCTGGCTCGTCGACACGCTCGTGCTCTCGAATCGCATCGAGGAAGCGACCGAAATCTTCGATAACCTGCTCGAGTACGCCTCTCCGCTGGGACTCCTTTCGGAGATGATCCACGCCGAAGACGGCACCCTGCTGGGGAATTTCCCGCAGGCTTTCAGCCACATCGGCCTGCTCAACAGCGCGATCTACCTCGCGAGCGCGGACGACGCCGACGAGTTGCCGCCCGAGGAACTCGCTGGCGGCGCTGCGGCACCGCTTTTCACCCAGCACGGCCGGGATTCGGAGGGGCCAGACGAGTAGCGGATCACGGGCTCAGAGCTGCGAATCAGGCACAACAACGCCGCAGAATTAAGTGGCGATTCGTAGAGGAAGCGACCGTGTACGCCCCATCCATTCCAGCCGCAACTCGCTCGAGCCGACAGCCGGGTGATCGCCCGTGACCGACCTCGGCTATCACGTCTCCCACGAACAGTTCGCCCCGAGTGCGGCCCTCGAGTACGCCGAACTCGCCGACGAGGTCGGGTTCGAGCACGCCCTCGCCTCCGATCACTTCCACCCCTGGAGCGAACGGCAAGGCGAGTCGGGACTCGTCTGGTCGTGGCTCGGCTCCGCGCTCGAGGCGACCGACCTCACGTTCGGGACAGTCAACGCGCCGGGCTATCGCTACCACCCCGCAATCATCGCCCAGGGCGCGGCGACGCTGCGGGAGATGTACCCCGAGCGCTTCTGGCTGGCTGTCGGCAGCGGCCAACTGCTGAACGAGGGGATTACCGGCACCGACTGGCCGGTTAAACGCGAACGCAATGCTCGACTCGAGGAGTGTGCCGACGTGATGGGGCGACTCTGGGACGGCGAAGAGGTGACCCATCACGGGCGGATCGACGTCGAACAGGCCCAACTGTACTCCCGGCCTGACACCGCGCCGCCGCTGATCGGCGCGGCGCTCTCCGAGGAAACCGCCGCGTGGCTCGCCGAGTGGGCCGACGGCATGATCACCATCGCCACGCCGGACCACGAGGCCGACGCCGCCCGGGTCGAGGCCTTCCGAGAAAACGCTCCCGAGAAACCGGTCTTTCTCAAAGCCCAACACGCCTACGCCGACAGCGATGAGGCCGCCCTCGAGGGTGCCTACGAGCAGTGGCACACCAACTGCGTGCCCGGCCCGGTCACCCAGGAACTGCGAACGCCCGAGCAGTTCGACGAGCTATCCGAAACCGTCGACGAGGAGCAGGTCGCCGAAAACGTTCGTTGTTCGGCCGCCCTCGAGGACCACATCGAGTGGCTCGAGCACGATGCTTCTCTCGACGTAGAGCGTGTCTTCATCCACAACGTGCCGACGAATCAGACGGACTTTCTCGAGGCGTTCGGTGAGGACGTGTTGCCGGCGCTCGAGTAACAGCACGTCGACGGCTCGGTATCTACAGTAGCCGGACAATCTACGTTCCTGACAGGTGTTTACGGTGTGTCGGAGCGACAATTCAGTCGGTCCAGATTGGTCACTGACCAGCGCTCACGAGATGTGGGAATCAACCGAGTACGTGACAAAAATAGTGATCGGAGTCGAGAGCGACTACCGTTCAGGTGGAGACATGGTCACGCGTCCAGCCAGGGTCGTGGCCGGTGCGGTCTATGAGATCGGACCGACACGCGGGACAGTAGTCGGGAGTGATGGATTCATTTCGGGGAACGTACACCGCGCCGCCACATTTCACGCACGCATCCGCAACGACGGTCGTACAGTCCGTACAGATGCTGAAGTCGTCGGCCGTGAGTTCGCGCAGGGGCTCGAGTTGTTTGTCGAGAAGATACTCGTCGATTACCGTCTGGCAGTTCTGGCACGGTTTCATGTCGATGCATATCATACCTCGTACCCGCCCGGTAAATACCTGCCTCCGAAACCAAACTGACTGCCGAAATCCGAACGAACAGGACGCGAGGCGTAACCGTTCCACGTGTGTATTTAAACAGGAGTCGTGGTACCGCAACCCTCGGAAGGGTTATCAGTCAATGGAGGTAACGTTTGTTTGTAATGGCAAACGGAAAGGTTGATTTCTTCAACGACACTGGCGGCTACGGTTTCATTTCGACTGACGACGGCGACCTCGACGACGACGAAGACGTGTTCTTCCACATGGAGGATGTTGGCGGAGAGGATCTGACGGAAGGGACCGAGGTCGAGTTCGACATCGAGTCCTCACCGAAAGGACCTCGTGCGGCGAACGTCGTCCGACAGTAGTACCGAGACACAGTTGTCGCTCACAGCGACACACAAACTATCGTTTTTTAGCTGATTACACGGCCCAGCTACGGCTCTCTGGACACGGCAGAGACGTGTTCATGAGCAACGCAGTTCCGGATCTCCATCGAACACTCGCTGCACTCGAGAGCGCCTGCGCGTACAGGCCGCCGTGTTTTCCGCCTCTCTGTCGTTAGAACAGACATGACCGGCAAACAGACGTGGGCGATTCCGGAGGGGTACATCCCCGAGGAAAGCACCGGCCCGGAGCCGGAGATGACCAGCCACGAGACGATCTGCGTGCTCAACACGACCGACGAGAAAGCAACCCTCGAGATCACGATCTACTTCCCAGATCAAGATCCGGTCGGTCCCTACGAGAAGACCGTCCCGCCACAGCGAACTCGCCACTTCCGGTTCAACGAGTTCGACGACCCCGAGGAGATCCCGACGGGTGAGCCCTTCGCGAGCGTTCTCGAGTCCACTGTCCCCGTCGTCTGCCAGCACACGCGATTGGATTCTCGCCAGGCCGAAAACGCCCTGCTCTCGACGATGGCATATCCGGCGGCCTCGGAATCGGGTGAGTAGTCGTGGCCCAGGACATTCTGGACGAAGACGACCACGAGGAGGCGGGCTGGGCCAACTGGTCCGGGAGCATCAGTTGTGATCCCGACGAGATCCTCGAGCCCGAAACCGAGTCCGAACTGCAGGATATCGTCCGTCGCTGCGCCGAGGAGGGACGAACCGTCCGCGTCGCCGGCGCGGGCCACTCGTGGACGCCAGTCGTCGAAACAGATGGTGTAATCGTCTCGCTCGCGAATATGACGGGACTCATCGATCACGACGCCGACGCGGGAACGGCGACCCTGTACGCGGGCACGACGCTCGAGGAGGCCGGCACGGAGCTTCACACCCGCGGACTCGCCTTCCCGAATCTCGGCGACGTGTCGATGCAGACCGTCGCGGGCGCGTTCGGCACGGGCACCCACGGCACCGGCCCGGAGTTCGGGAACCTCTCGAGTGTGCTCACCGGCGGGCGGCTGGTCACCGGAACCGGCGAGATTCGAGAGTTTAACGCCGAGGACGACCCGGACCTCCTGCGGGCTGCCAAAGTCTCGCTCGGCACGCTCGGGATCTTCACCGAAATCGAACTCGACCTGCAAGACACCTACAAGGTCCAGCGCCGCGAGTACTGTACGAACTGGCGCGAGTGCAAGGATCACATCCCGACGCTGATCGAGGAGAATCGCAACTTCGATTTCTACTGGTATCCCCGCTCGGACGAGGTCAAACTCCGCCTGCTCAACGGCCCCGGCGGCGGCACCGACCACGCCGACCTCGAGTACGCGACGCTCGTCAAGAATCAGACCGGCTGGTGGCAGGAGGCGATTCCGGCACACGACGACATCGGCCGCGCGTTCGACGAGATGGAGTACGCCGTCGCCCGCGAGGACGGCCTCGAGTGCTTCGAGAAAGCCAGAGAGCGGGTTCGCGAGAACTGGCGCAAAGACGTCGGCTGGCGCATGCTCGTCCGCACCATCGCCGCCGACGACGCCATGCTCTCGACGGAGTACGACCGCGAGGCGATGTCGATTTCGTGCATCCAGAGCGCCGAACTCGAGCACTGGCCCTACTTCACCGATATGGAACCGCTCTTTCGGGAGTACGATGGCCGCCCCCACTGGGGCAAAAAGCACACGCTCCGTGCCGCAGAGTTGGAAGAGCTGTACCCCGAATGGGAGCACTTCCAGGAGATTCGACGCGACCTCGACCCCGAGGGCGTGTTCATGACCGACTACCTCGAGGCCCTGCTCGAGGACGGCTCGAGCGACGAGGTGGTCACGACATGACTGCCGCCGAGGGAGATGGCGATGACGAGGAGCCAATCGGCGAGACCCGCTGGGTGATCCCCGGCGGCCACGTCCCCGTCGACAGCACCGGCCCCGAACCCGAGATGGTCAGCCACGACAAACTCTGCGTGCTCAACACCGGTTCAGAGATGGCCACGCTCGAGGTCACGCTCTCGTACGCCGACGGCCACGAGGCGGGGCCGTACCCGCTGACGGTCGCCGCAGAACGGGTGCGTCACATGCGGATCAACGACCTGATCGACCCGTACGCGCCGCCGCTCGGGCGAGACTATGCCATCGTGGTCGAATCGAACGTCCCCGTCGTCGTCCAGTTCAGTCGCCAAGATACCCGACAGGCCGAAAACGCGACGCTGTCGACGATGGGCTATGGCGAGTAAAGGACCGCAGCGAACGACGGAACGAACGGCTCAGTCTCGGCCGTGTCGGGTCAGACACTTCGGCAGGCCGATCAGTTCCACGGGTTCGGAGTTATCGGGCGAGTAGACGACCATCTGGCCTTTTTCCATGTAGGGGACTTTGGACTCGAGGTTACTGGGAATATTCACGCTCTTGATGGCGTCTTCGTCACCCAAATTCAGGACGACGGTCGTATTAATCTGCTTGAAGACCGCGTCGTCGATGTCCTGGGGGTCCTGCGTGATGAGGAACAGTCCGAGTCGTTCCTTGCGGCCCTGTTTGGCGGCTTCGGTGAACTTTTTGATCACCTTGCCCGCCTGGACGCTGTCGGCGTCGGTGAGGAAGTTGTGGGCCTCGTCCATCCCGAGTACGAGCGGCGTTTCCTTGATCCGGTCATAGCGGGGATCGTTCGACAGTTTCTGATCGATCAGCAGCGAGGAGAGCGCGAGAACGACGGTTTCGGCCGCCCGCGTGTCGTTGATGTGGTAGGTCGGCACGACCGAAAGCCCGCCGGGACGCACGAAGTCGTGAATCAGGTCGGTGATCGGGCGCGCGTCCTGGTCGAAGACGTGTCCGAAGCCGAGCACGCGCCGCCGGACGGCGTCGAACGTTGCCTCGTGGACGCGCCCAGACTCGTCTAACTCCTCGCGCAGTGCGGGGTCGTCGAGGAAGGTCGTGAACTCGTCGTAGGTTGCGTCCCCGCCGTACTGCTTGCGGAATCGCGGCAGGAGGACGCTCACGAGCGCGCCGTACTGGTTGTCGTTCAACCCGCTGCCGGCGACCAGCCACGGGTTCTCGTGAACCATCGCAAACGGAATTGTGAACTCGACTTGCTCCGCGCGGTGGTGGCCCGCCGCGTACGAGGCCGAGCCGACTTTCGGGATAAAGGCCGTCGTGTCGTCGATGCCGCCGTAGGCGACCTCCTCGCGCTCGAGGCGGCGTGCGAACTCGCCGTCCAGATCGGGGTTGTCGTCGTGCATCTGGGCGTACTCGTCCTGTGGGTCGAACTGGACGACCGCCGGCTGGACGGAGCGGCCGTCTTCCATCGGGTACGTCCGCTCCTCAGCGAGATACTGGCGCAGAATGTTCTTCGCACCGTGGGTCTTCCCCGATCCCGTCCCGCCGGCGATCAGAGAGTGGCGAAAGACGAGCGGGTCGCCCGAATCGTAGTCGTCTTTGAGTCGGTAGTCGATGGTCGGCGGCGACGCAGCGGTTCTCACTTTCTCGCCACCAACGGAAAGATGACCCAGGAAGACGCCGTCTTCGGGTATCTTCAGCCCCGTCTTGATCTGCTCGCTGTCGGTTGCCTGCTGGACCACAGTCTGGGGTTTCGGGACGCGGTCGGTCATCCGGCGCTTGAGTTCGCCATCATCATCATAGAGGATTGCAACGGGCTCGAGTTCGGCGACGAACTTGTAATCGGCTTCCTCGACGCCCTCGGTGCGCATCGCGCGTCGGGCGTGGATCTCCGTCGCGTCGTCGGCGTGGTACTGCTGGGCGTACTCGAGGCCGATGATCCGACAGAACAGCGTTTCGCCGTCGTGCCCGCTGGCACGCGCTGGACTGGCAGCGTTCGCTGCCCCGTCGGGATACGGCGCGACGAGGTAGCTCCCGATTCGGATCGACGAGCGGTTCCCGCGCGTGATGTACGCTCGCAGCGTCGTCTCGTCGCCGTCTTCGGCAACGCGAAGTCCCTGAGAGACACAGACGGCACCGATCCCAACGTCGTCGCCGCGGGGTTCGACTGTGGTCGTCTCGAACTCGTCGGTGGTCGACTCCGAATCGGTGGTTGACGGGTCGGATTCGCTCGAGAAGTCGGATTCGGGCGCTGCGTCGGCGTCGTGCTCGCCGAAGTCTCCCAGATCAGTCATATCAGTCCCATCCGGCCCAGTCCCCAAACGCGTTTCCCTCCAGCCGCGGCGAGTGTTCACCGGGCTAGAACGGTACACTGAGGGCGAAAGCGGTTGCTACCTGCGGAAACTCCGGCTACGATCCGGCGCAGTCGGTCACTTGTACGGACCGCCTTAGCTGAAGTCGCGTCGGCCCACCGCACGAACCGCAACAGCGACAACGGCACCGATGACACCAGCACCGAGGACAGACAGCCAGGTCGGCCCGGAGAGCCAAGACACAATCGCCCCAGCTGTCGACTCAGTCGGACTCCCGAACCCCTCCTCGAGTTCGAACTGGCCGGGATCGGGATGCTCGAACTCGCCGGCTGTGTCATCGTTCGTGTCGGCGTCGACCGTGACCGTCGGCGAGTCATCGATGACGGCAATCGGCCAGTCGTTCTCGAGCGACGCCTCACTCGCGCCGAACTCGACTGCGGTTGTTGTCGCTGGCGCATCCTCGGCAACCTGTAGCGTCAGCGTCGCGAGCGTGTCGATGCCGGTCGCGCCGCCGTCTCGCTCTTGCTCGAGGATCACCGTCCCGTTCTCGTGTGCGATTGTGCCTGCCGTGTCGACGTCGGCTCCGTCCTCGCCCTCGAGCCACGGGCCGCGCTCGACGGCCGTCACCTCGAGCACAGCGGGATCGTATTGGCCGACGAGTGTGATTCGCTCGAGGCCGGCGTCGCCGTGGCCACCCTCACTCTGGAGGACGACCTCGAGGTCGAGTGTCTCGCCGGGGGCAACGGTTTGCTCTTCGGGTTCGGCCCAGACGATTGCAACCTGATCGGCAGCACTCACCGGGCCGATACCGGCACCGACGAATGCCACGAGAAGCCCGGCGATCAGTGCTCCGGCGACGACGGCGTCCCGGATCCGACCTGTCGAATCCATTAGCCGATACTCGGCGCTGCGTTCCCTTGAGTGTCTCGAGTGGTGTGTCTCGCTGTCGCAATCACCAGAAGGAATACGAGTCGGAGTCGGGCGGACGCTGGATGGCGATTCGGTGGAACAGAGGGTGCTTATCGGATGAGGGTGATCGACGCCGTCTTTTCGGTCGATACAATCGTGTGTTCCTCGTGGTCGTACTCGATGGCCCCGACATCGTCGAGTGCAGGCAGATGCGAGTGATGCAGCTCGATTTTAGTGTGTTCGACATCCGCCGGGAGCGCTGGCACCTGTCCGGCAAGGGCCGTCGCAATCTCGGCCAGTGACTGCGCCGAGTCGGCGCTCGCAAGCGACTCGAGCAGGTGGAGTCGGCCGGGGTGGACGACACGCTCGAGGAGTTCGTCTTCGTCAGCAGCCGTCTCGAGGAGCGTCGAAAGTGCGGCAGGACAGAGAACGGGGTCCTCGACGAGTTTGACGCCATCGTCGCGATCCCAGTCGAGAAGACCTGCTGCGGCCAGTCGTGGCAGGTGGTTGTGAACGAGCGTGAGACGAACGTTGTGGCGAGCCTCGCCCATCGGTGCATCGACTGTCTCGTGCTCGAGCAGTGCAGTTGTCAGCTCCGTCAGCGAGCACCGCGTGTCTGTCTCGAGATACTCGAGGAGACGAACGCGGCGTGGGTGACGAAGCACGTCATACTGGTCGGTCGGCACGTCGCCGAGTGGGCCGTGTTCGCTTGAACCGCCGAGATGAACGTCCGAACTCATTACTGCTGGCAACGATACCAATGGGGATAAGACCAGTTCCAAAACGATTTGGGTTCGATAGCTGATAGTACTCGCATAATTGAATACTAGGGTTGTCGGCCGCTGATCGAAACCAGTGAATACTGCGTGATGAAGGGTGCTATTCTTGATTTATGATCCTGTTACCTGTCAATGAAAGTGGCACGTGTGGTCATCTGTCCGGTAACTGCCGATGGCAGCGCAGACAGTAGGTGGGGCGCGGCCTTTTTGCATGCACACGCCGTCTCTAGACGTATGCACATAGTACGCGGTCGAGCCGGCGGGACTGAACTCACCGGAACGCTGTACGAACGGGGTGAACAGGCCCCGTCATTCAGCGGTGCGCCGAATCAAGACGCCGCGTACGTCTGGATCTGTGACGAGTTCTACGAAGTCGATAGCGGCGGCTCGGTCCAGCAACTCGAGGACCGCGAGATCAACCTCGCGTTCGAATCACCCCTGCCGCGTGGCTTCGACACGAGAGAGCAAGCCCTCGAGTGTGCCAACGAACACATCCGCACCCAGTTCGCTCGAATCGGCATCGATCCGGGGGACGTCGAACTCGAGGTGGAAACGAAAACCGACACGGAATCGACGAGTGACACGGACGAACAGCCGGTTGAGCGGTAGTGACGCGCCAGAGTTGACCGCTAGTACTGTTCGGCCGGGTCGGCCCACCGATGGTCGTCATAACTGCGGTCCTGACTCGTCTCAAACTGTTCTTCGAACGATTCACAGAGCGAGCGCTTCTCGGGGTTGCGAATGCGAGCGAGTTCGTCCGCCTTGTCGATGATCGTCGGCGGGCCGTGGGCGATTGCCACGTCCTGTAACACCTGCATCGTCAGCGCCTCGCGTGTCTGCTCGTCGCGGGTGAACGCGTAGGGTGCTTCGACTCGATAACACAGATCATCGCGCGGATCGTAGACCACGAAGAAGGTAACTTCGTACTCCTCGAGATCGCGTTTTCGTTCGACGCCGAGTGCATCACCGTTTTGAGACAATACCCCGTCGACGCCGCCGCGAGAGCGGAACCAGTTCGTGTAGGTAAGCGCCGACGTGTCCCGTTCCCAGCGTTTCCCCTCGACGTCGTCGACGTACTCGCCGCGCTCGAGCAGGCGCGTAAAGAGCGCCGCGTCGTTGGCCCAGGGAACGCTGAGTTCGGCCTTGCGCTTCTGTTTGAGCGTGCGTGTAATGACGCCCGTCGCTGGATTTTTCACGAACCCAAACAGCGGCACCTCGCGGTCGACGAACTCCTCGACCAGTCGCACGTAGTTCTCGAGCACGGTCGTTGGCCGCGGATCCTCGATCAGGAAGTCCGCGAGGTCGGGGTGCTGGTCGGCCCAGCGAAGCAGGCCGCGCGGGTACAGTGGCCCATCAAGGACGAGCAGATCCTCGACGTCGTCGGCGTGATCTCGAGCGTGCGTGCTCTCGGCGAGATAGAGTGCGAGCGCGTGGACGACGCCCTCTGCAAAGCGCGGCAGCGGCGGGATTTTCACGGCGCGGCTGCGACTGAACCCCTCGTCGAACTTTCCCCAAGTTTCGTCGACGGTCATCGTCTCGTCGTTCGAGTGAACCGTCGCGACGACGGTTCTCGAGCGATGCAAGTCGAGATTCGAGGGAGTCGCGCTCATCGCTGCCTGTGCGATGTCGATGACCAGCCCATTTTTGAACGTCGTCGGGTTGATCGTTCCCGCGTCGAGGCCGTGTTCGGTCGGAAACTCCCGATCTCGCAGCGCCACGTCCTCACAGTCGACTAATCGGAGCGACTGCTCGCCGATGGGGTCGACGATTGTCCGCCCATCTCGAGCGACGAGCGGGTCGAGAAACTGCTCCCAGACGGTCTTAGCGAACGCGCGGCGATCACTCGCGTCGGCACCGTGGTCGATCCGTCCCGCGAGTTGGGCAATGCCGTCGAAGTGAACCGGATCGAGTGTCATACACACTGGCGCTCAGTCCACTCGCAAAAAGTCAGCGGTCACCGGTCAGTGATCGGTTGTCGTCGCCCGACTCGCCGCGTGCTCACCGCGAGTTGGCGGCTGTTGCCCGCAACTGCTCGATTCGACGCTCGAGCGAGGGGTGATCGACCGCCGCCCCCGCGGCGCTGGCCGAGGACTTCGCGCCCCACTCGAGGACCTCGGCGACCGGCGCAAAGAGCGTGCTTTCGTGGATGCAACCGATGATCCAGACTTGATCGAGCAGCCGAACGGAGAGGTGCCGTTCCGGTCGCGAGACGAGGTCGGTCGCGTACGGCAGGAACGAGACGGCCAGGACGCCGTGATTGCGCGCCCGGGCATCGACGTCGGTCGGCGACCGATCAGAGAGCGTCTCGAGGGCGCTGGCAAGCGGTGCAGCCGTCCCGATCAGTTCGACTGCGCCGCGGTCGGCCGCCAGTTCGCGGTCGCGCGTAAGCGGCGCGGTCACCGCGCCCATCGTCACCTGAAACAGGGCAACGGCGAGGGTGCACAGCCAAAGCGAGAGGACGAGGCCGGCGAAGACGAGGACCGAGAACGACTCGCCGAAAGCGAAAAACGAGATTCCGGCGGCGATTAGCCCGTACGTTGCGAGCACGCCAGCCTCGACGTTGATCGGCTTCGCGCCGAACGTCGGCAACGCCAGCAACAGGAGCTGAAAGAGGACGTTGTTGAGCACGAACACGCCACAGATGACCGTCATCAGCGTACTATCTCGATTACTCGCGTGGGCGAGTTCGTGAGCCAAGACGGCCTCGAGTTCGTCGTCTGCGAGCGCGTCACGAAGCCCCGTCGTCACGACGAGGACGGCGTTGCTCGAGCGGCCGACGAGAAACGAGTTCGGCACCGACGCCTCGGCGACGACGACATCCGGCGCGGGTACGTCGGCCTGTTTCGCAAGCCGTGTGACGCGGGCCTCGAGGTCGGCGTCACGACTGGCCAGATCCTCGTCGAGGAACTCGCGCGGGTCGAGCCAGCGCCTCGAGAGGGAGTACGTGCCGGCGATCAAAAGCGGCGTGAGCACGCCGATCCAGACGAGCCACGGGACGGCGAGCAGGGAGTCAGCAGCCGAGAACCCGAGTCCGGAGAGGAGATGCGAACCGGCGCGAATCGCGGCGGTGATGCCGGCGGCGAGGACCGCGTACGGGCCGAGGATGAGACACAGCCCGAGCGCGAGTCGGAGCTGTAGGCGACGGCCCGGCGAGAGTGTGGGACTCATTGCTGCGTGCATTCGGCGCGGCGCAGTAGAAGGCACCGATACTGCCAGGCGCTGCTTTCCATCTTGCCAGCCACTTCCCCCGATATCGCCAGGCGGTAGCCCTTGTCGCGTGCGCGCTCGAGCGCGGAACAACGACAGCTAGTTAGGAGCGGCAGGCAACCCGTCGCATATGAACGCTGCGCTGATTATCCTCGACGGCTGGGGACTCGGCGACGGGACGAGCAGAGACGCAGTCGCTGCTGCCGAAACGCCAAACTTCGACCGCCTCGCCGCCGCTGGTGCCGAGGGCTCGCTCGAGGTCGCCGGCCGTCGGGTCGGCCTGCCGGACGGACAGATGGGAAACAGCGAGGTCGGCCACCTCAATATCGGGGCCGGCCGCGTCGTCTACCAGGAGTACACCCGCATCGCGGACTCGATTGCGGACGGCTCCTTCCGAGAAAACGACGCGATCAACACCGCGTTTGAGAACGCTCGCGAGAACGGCGGTCGCGTTCACTTCGTCGGTCTCGTCAGTGACGGCGGGGTCCACGCCGATCAGGAACACCTCCACGGGCTGATCGAACTCGCCGCCGACCGCGGCGTCGAGGCCGTCACCCACGCGATTACGGACGGTCGGGACACCTCGCCCACCGGCGGGCGCGAGTACCTCGCCGCCCTCGAGGATGTCGTCGCAGAGAACGGCACGGGCCACGTCGCGACCGTCTCCGGACGCTACTTCGCGATGGACCGCGATCAGAACTGGGAGCGGACGAAACGCGCCTACGACGCCATCGTCGAGCGCGAGGCGAAGTACGAAGCAGACTCCGGACTCGAGGCCGTCGAAGCCGCCTACGAGCGCGACGAGACCGACGAGTTCGTCGAGCCGACGACGGTTCGCGGCCAGCCAGCGCTGCAAGATGGCGATTCAGTCGTCTGGTTCAACTTCCGCTCCGACCGCGCGCGCCAGCTCACCCGGATGCTGGCGGATATTCGGCCCGAAGACTGGGCTGACGCCCTCGAGACCGAACCGCCGGAGGCGGAGGTCGTGATGATGACCCAGTACGACAAGACGTTCGACCTGCCGATTGCGTACCCGCCGAACCAGCCCGAGAACGTGCTGGGCGAGGTGCTCTCCGACGCGGGTAAAACGCAGCTTCGGATCGCCGAATCCGAAAAGTACGCCCACGTGACCTACTTCCTCAATGGCGGCCGCGAGATCGAGTTCGACGGCGAGAACCGCGAAATCGTCGAGAGTCCGGACGTACCAACCTACGACCGCCAGCCGGAGATGAGCGCCCCCGAGGTGACGGACACGGCACTCGAGCACATCGAATCCGACGACCCGGATACGCTCGTGCTCAACTACGCCAACCCCGACATGGTCGGCCACACCGGCGACTACGAGGCTGCAATCGAGGCTGTCGAAGCCGTCGACACCCAGTTGAGTCGGCTCGTCGACGCACTCGAGGAGGCAGGCTCACACGTCCTCATCACCGCGGATCACGGCAACGCAGACAATATGGGGACCGAGGAGAATCCACACACGGCGCACACGTACAACGACGTGCCGCTTCTCTACCTCGCTCCCGACGGCACTGACGGCGGCCGAACGATCCGCGAGGGCGGCACCCTGGCGGATATTGCGCCGACGATGCTCGAGTTGCTCGACCTCGAGCAGCCGCCGGAGATGACTGGGGAACTGCTGCTCGAGTAGCTCAAGAGGGTGGGGTGCTACTCGCTGTACAAAATCTTAATTCATACTACGCGTTAAATATCCTTCAGCGTTGTGGTATTTATAGACGCTGTCGTTAGCGCTTCTATCCTACGTATTCGATGGATAAACGGGTTACAATGACACGAGATCTGTTTCCCGAACGCATCGAAACGAGCCGGCTCGTCTTCGAACGGATGAGTCACGACACTGTAGACCCCTTCGAGCTCTACGAGTTCGTGAGACGAGACGAGTGGCACGGAGAGACGACCGAACACATGCCGTGGTTTCGACTGGACCGACTCGACCAGGTGGCCGCCTTTCTCGACAGGGCGGAGCAAATGCGAGCTGACCACGAGGGCGCTCGGTATCTGCTGCGGACGAACGACGAGGAGAGGGTAATCGTCGGCACCACGGCCTACAAACCCGAGTGGGAGCAACGGCGCGCGGGCTCGGACATCGTCCTCGCGAAACGCTACTGGGGCCGGGAGTACGGCCTCGAGCGGGCGTCGGTGTTTATCGAGTTGACGTTCGAGCGGTACGATCTCGAGGCCTACTGTACGAGCTGTGCCGCGGACAACGAGCAGTCCCGTCGCATGATCGAGAAATGCATCGACAGGTACGGCGGCCGCCACGAGGGGCTGGTACGACAGCACGGGTCGGCGCACCCAAACGGCGACGTGACCGACCAGCACCGATTCTCGATCACCCGGGAGGAGTACGAGAGCGAAACGGAAGACCGTGAAACGATAGCGTTCGAGATGGACTGGTAGCTCCGCTCTGTCCGCGGTAGAACTATTCCAACAGAAGCCGACGGAATCGAACACGTCCTACCGAAAATCGTCGATCTCGAGTACCAGAACACCGGAGATGACCGGCGAACTGCTACTCGAGGAGCAGGACTAAACACCGATTACACTACCAGCCGGTGGCAAGTGTCGCCAACACTTATGCTGTTCTGATGTGTGGTGATCGATCACATGAGCGACGACTCCGAGGAGCCAACGCGCGAGTTTGCCACGAATAGCATTCACGCGGGCCAAGAGCCCGACCCGACGACCGGCGCGCGTGCGCCGCCGCTGTATCAGACCACGTCCTATCAATTCGAGGATACCGAGCACGCGGCCGCGCTGTTCGGCTTAGAGGAAACCGGGAACATCTACTCGCGGATTATGAACCCGACGAACGCGATGTTAGAAGAGCGCATCGCGACGCTCGAGGGCGGGGTCGCCGCGTTAGCCACCTCCTCAGGGATGGCCGCGTTCGACCTCGCGACGTTCATTTTGGCGGACGTGGGCGACAACATCGTCTCCTCGTCATCGCTGTATGGCGGCACGTACACCTACCTCACCCATACCGTCGAAAAGCGTGGCGTCGAGACGAAGTTCGTCGACACACTCGAGTACGACGCCTACGAGGCGGCCATCGACGACGACACCGCCTTTGTCCACTTAGAGACCATCGGCAACCCCGCGCTCGTCACTCCTGACCTCGAGCGCATCGCGGATATCGCCCACGACCACAACGTGCCGCTGTTCGTCGACAACACGTTCGCAACGCCGTATCTGTGCCGCCCGCTCGAGCACGGCGCGGATCTCGTCTGGCACTCAACCACGAAGTGGCTCCACGGCGCTGGTTCGACCGTCGGCGGCGTGCTGGTCGATGGGGGCTCATTCAACTGGGACGAGGGCGACTATCCCGAGATCACGGAGCCGAATCCGGCGTACCACGGGATCAACTTCGACGAAACGTTCGGCGACATGGCATTCTCCGTCGTCGCCCGCACGCGTGGCCTGCGCGATTTGGGCAACCAGCAGTCGCCCTTCGACGCCTGGGTCACACTCCAGAAACTCGAGTCGCTGCCACTCCGGATGGACAAACACTGCGAGAACGCGCTGGTCGTTGCCGAGTATCTCGAGGATCACGACAAGGTGTCATGGGTCACCTATCCTGGTCTCGAGAGTCACGAGACGCACGACGAAGCCAGCGAGTACCTCGACGGCGGGTATGGCGGCATGATCACGTTCGGACTCGAGGGCGGCTACGACGCCGCGGAGACGGTCTGTAACGAGGTCGACCTGTTCAGCCTGCTGGCGAACGTCGGCGACGCGAAGTCGCTGATCATCCACCCCGCGAGTACGACCCACCAGCAACTCTCCGAGGAGGAAAAACTCGCAAGCGGCGTCAGCAACGACCTGGTGCGACTCTCCGTCGGCATCGAGGATCCTGCTGACGTCATTGCAGATCTCGAGGACGCGCTCGAGCAGACGTAGCGGGACGCTTGTCGGTTGGTTTTTCGGTTTGTTTCAGTGGGGTACCACCAGCCCCCGTGATTAAGGCGGTTGGCTTCGATGGAGCCAGTATGGCCACAGGGCTTCTCACGTCCGAGCGGGCTGAACAGATCGTCACGACCTGTCGAACGGCCGTCGGCGACAGTCTCCGGTCGATCACGTACTTTACGCGTGATGACTTTGAGCAAGTGTACCTGCGCGAGGACCTCGAGCGAGATGCCGACCTCTCGACGTTTATCGGCCATGAGTGGCGCGGGTTCAAAACGGCTCAGACTGCCTACGAAGGCTCCGAACTGGGCGATTACAACTACACGATTCGGGTGTTCGACAACGGGTTCTTGGTTCGCGTCACCACCGACACCGATGGCGTGTTCGTGACGACTGATGGACTGACGATGAAAGATTTCGAAGAAGTGGCAACTGCGATCCGGGTGTTCCTCACCGAACGCGACGACCCCGACGCCTAAGGGGAATGGGGACACCGGAGTGTATTGGGTCTCGAGAACGCAGCAACAATACTCGAATGTGTCGTTCGGAGCGAACGGACAATCAGTCAGCGCCGAGCGATTGTGTCTCGTCAGGATCGAGGTCGGTTTCAGGGCACTCAGTATCAGTCGGCAACGCGTCAGTAGCCGGTGTCGTCGTTGTAGAATCAGACCGTGGTGACGATCCATGATCACGAGATCCATGCTGTCGGTCGCCCTCAGAAGCCGTCACCGGAAGTCCAGAACCGAGTTCGCCATCAACACCGAGAAGACGAGCAAATCGACGTCGTTCAGCGGCGTGTCTATCGAGCGTCATACCAACGAAACACGTCGGTATCGGTTGTAGTAATGGGGTGCATTTGCCACCGAAACCGGCGACTTCTCTCCAGCAAATCGGTGAAACGATTGCCCAGACACGATTCCCGGTCGCCGGTTTCCGTTTCGACACGTCACTGTCCGGGCCTCAGTGGACACCCAGACACCAACAGCGTAACTCCCTTTTCCGTCACGCCCGTTGCATCAATAATGACTGCCTTTCCCGACCCCGTTGCCCGCGAACTCGAGGCCCATGACGCGTTCGAACCGGCCGACAACGATACCTACCGACTCACGACCACCGTCTTCGAGGCGACCGTCATCGCGAGCGACGCCGAGGGCAAACGCGACGGCGAGTTTACTGTTACCGTCTCCCTCCCGACACTCGATGCCGCCGTCGCCAACGAAGCCGTCGCCAGCGTCGTCGAAGATGGCTGGTTCGAAACCCTCGAGCGCCGCCTCGAGGATGTCTTTTCCGTCGCACACACGGGTACACACGACGATCCTATCGTCGAACGCGACACCGAGTCGGTCACGGTCACGCTCGAGTATCTCGCTTGGGACGCTGCGGAGGGCGTCGAAGACGCCAAAGCCCTGATCGAGTTCGTCGAGGGCACCTACGCACAGGGGATCATCCCTGGATACAAGTATCGGGGGGCGGCGGCGACCTTGCTCGAGAACGCACAGACGCAGGGCCAGGACGCCGCTGAGGGCGACGATCCGAACGGCGCTGGCGGGATGCCGATGTAGTCCGCGTCGGCGGCTTAATCCATCGCGATGTACGTTTTCGTCTCGGTCACCCCCTCGAGACCCTGAATGTTCGAGGAGACGGTCTCGAGGATGTCGTACACTTCCTCGGCGTCGACTTCGACGATGATGTCGTAGGTGCCGGCGACGATGTGGGCGTCGGTGGCACGCTCGAAGTCCCTGATATCGGCGAGGAGGTCTTCAGACTTACCAGCGGCCGTCTTGACCATGATGAACGCGTGTACCATTTGGTGTGTGGTACTTCGTGACACGACTAAAACGTTTGCACGGCTGGGGCGTGTCGGAGAGTCGAAGTCAAGCACCCAATTTTCCGCATGGTACGGTAACGCAGGGCAAACTTATTGACGGGGGCGAGCGTAGCAGCGGGTATGCGGTTCGTGATCATTGGCGCTGGACGAGTCGGGCTACGAACAGCGCGCGTCTTGCGCGAGGAAGGCCACGACGTGGCGCTCATCGAGCGTGATGAGGCCAAAATCAGGCGTGCTCGCTCAGAGGAGTTCACCGTCGTCGAGGGCGATGGCTCCCGCGAGGACCGCCTCGAGGAGGCTGGCGTCACCGACGCTGATGCAGTGGGCGCACTGACTGGTAATCTGAACGCCAACTTCACCGCGTGTATGATCGCGAACCACTATGGCTGTCGAACCGTGATGCGAATCGACGAGGCCTACCGCGAAGGCATCTACCGCAAGTACGCTGCAGAGGTCGACGAAATCATCTATCCCGAACGACTGGGCGCAATCGGTGCGAAAAACGCCCTGCTCGGCGGGACAATCCGCGCTATCGCAGATATCGCCCAGCACCTGCAAGTCGTCGAACTGACGATCACAGACGACGCGCCGATCAACGGCTACACGATCACCGAACTCGAGTTGCCCGCCGATGCGCGGGTGCTCGCGTTCGGCAAGCGCGAGGCGGAACTTGCCTTGCCAACGGAAGATGAATCGCTCGAGGTGGGCGACCGACTCGTCGTACTGGCCGATTTCGCTGTCTTGAGCGAGGTGCGCCAGTTACTGGTTGGCGAGTCGGCGAACGAGGCAGCGACAAACGCTGCGTTGCAGGCGGATGCGGACGCGGAGACGGACCAATCAGATCGTGATGCGGAACACGCAAACGAGGGTGTCAACTAATGGTCACAGCATTTGTCATGATCAAGGCGAATACGGGCGAGGCGGATCGACTGCGAGACGAAATCAAGGGCATCGATGGTGTTGACTCGGCACATATCGTTGCCGGCGATGTCGACATCATCGCGAAAGCGCGCGTCGAGACGCCTGCAGCGGTCAAGGAGATCGCCGCAACCCGAATTCAGGGGATCAAAGGCATCGAGGACACGCAGACGTACATCGCGATGGACTAACGCCCACGTTCTGCGCCGTTTTCAGAGAGTCGAGGAGTGGTGACTCAGTACTCGAGGTCGCGCACGTCTGCCTCGGCTACGAACGCCTCGAGCCACGCCCGCTGATCGTCTAGCCGCGCTGGCTGCTCCTCGTAGACGTGGTCGAACACATCCTCGAGTGCAGGCAGCGCCGTTTCCTCTACCCGTTCGATTGCAGCCTCGAGTTCGGCCGCAGCGTCGGCCTCGAGGTCGTCTCGATAGCCGTCTTCGAGAACACCCTGTTCTCGCAGGTAGGTCTCGTAGCGCTCGAGTGGGTCCGCAGTGCGCCAGTCGGGGAGGTCCGGGTTGTCGTCTCGATAGCGCGCTGGATCGTCGCTCGTCGTATGCGCGCCCTGTCGGTACGTCAGGCTCTCGACGAGCACCGGCTCGCCGTTTCGGGCGGACTCGAGGGCGTCGCTCACGACTTCCTGTACTGCGAGCGGGTCGTTGCCGTCGACGCGGACGCCCTCGAGGCCGTAGGCGTCGGCTTTCTGTGCGAGCGTTGCGCTTGCGGTCTGGCGCTCACGCTGCATCGAAATCGCCCAGCCGTTGTTCTCACAAAAGAACACGGCAGGGGCATCGAACACCCCCGCGAAATTGAGCCCCTCGTGGAAATCGCCCTCGGAGGTCGCGCCGTCGCCGAGATAACAACAAACCGCTGGTGTCTCGGCGTCGGACTCCGCGTCGTACTCGAGGGCCATCCCCAGCCCGACGGCGTGTGGAATCTGCGTCGCAATCGGCACCGCCTGCGGGAACACGTGCAGATCGTGATCGGAGGCGAACTCCGGGTAGCCACGTCGAAAGAACAAGATGTCGGCCATCGGGACGCCGTGGGCGAGTTGCATCGCGTTCGAGCGATAGGTCGGCACTAGCCAGTCGGACTCGAGCAGGGCGTGTGCTGCGCCGACCTGCGAAGCTTCCTGTCCCCGGAACGGTGGGTAGCCGCTCATCCAGCCCCGGCGCTGGAGGGCAACCGCTCGCTCGTCGAACTGGCGCGCACGGACCATGTCACGGAAACACGCGAGCGCGTCCTCGGCCTCGAACCGTGTCTCTGTGAGGTCGCACTCGCCAATAACGCGGTGCATAGCGGCCCGTCACCGGCTGTCGTGAAAGCGGTTTGGCCGGCCTACTGCCTGGATCACTCTGGGAGTCGCGCAGCCAGCGCGTCTGCGACCGCCTCGAGCACGGCCCCCGACTCCTGCGTCGCATCGACGCGGACGAATCGCTCTGGCTCGCGCTCGCGGAGACGTTCGTAGTTCGCTCGCACGTCCGCGAGGTAGTCGGCGTGTTCGAACTTGTTCGTCGCGCCGGCGCGTTCCGCTCCGCGTTCGGGCTCGAGGTCGAGATAGATCGTCAGATCGGGCGTGATCGAAAACGGCTCGTGGACGTCGACGACGTACTGGAGCGGGTCGTCGAGTCCGTACTCGCTATCAGCGCGCTCAAGGGTCGCGCCCTGATAGGCAAACCGAGAATCGGAGTAGCGATCCGAAATCACGAGATCACCGCGCTCGAGAGCGGGTTTGATGACGCGCTCGAGGTGGGCGGCGTGGTCTGCGGTGTAGAGAAAGAGTTCCGCGAGCGAGTCGGCGTCGTCGTCCTCGATTGAACGATAGACCGCCTCGCCGTACCACGAGTCGTTCGTCGGTTCGCGCGTGAAGACGGCATCGGGATAGCGCTCCTGTAGGGCCTCCCAGACCGTCGTTTTACCGCTGCCGTCCAGTCCCTCGAGCGTCACGAGCATGCCCACACGTCTGCGCGGGTGATATTAATGGACTGCTGTTCCCGTCGGAGCGCTCACGGTGCACACCCAAACAGCGTAGCCGATCAGCTATTTATCGCTACGGCTGTATGTTAGTGGTATGAAGGTCCTCGTCGCTGGTGGAGGCGGCTTTATTGGAACAGCGCTGTGTACGGAACTGGTCGAACGCGGCCACGAGGTGACGGCACTGTCGCGCAATCCTGACAGTGATGACCTCCCTGACGGTGTCGACCTCGCAATGGGTGATGTCAGCGCCTACGACTCGATTGAGGGCGCAGTCGAGGGCCAGGACGCGGTGATCAACCTCGTCTCACCGTCGCCGCTGTTCGACCCCGATGACGACGATCTCTACGAGCGCGTCCACCTCGGCGGGACGGCAAACCTCGTCCGCGCGGCCGAAGATCACGAGGTCCCGCGATTCGTCCAGATCAGCGCACTCGGTGCCGACCCTGACGGCCCGACCAACTACATCCGCGCGAAGGGACAGGCCGAAGCCGTCGTCACGGACTCCGACCTCTCGTGGACGATCATCCGCCCGTCAATCGTCTTCGGCGACGGCGCTGAGTTCCTCGAGTTCACGAAGCAGGTGACAACGCCGTACGTGACTGGGCTGCCGGGCGGCGGCGAGACGCGCTTCCAGCCGATCTGGGTCGAGGATTTCGTCCCGCTACTCGCCGATACGCTCGAGGACGGCACCCACGTTGGCGAGACCTACGAGATCGGTGGCCCGCAAATTGTCACCCTCGCGGACGCGACGGAACTCGCGTATGCGGCTGAGGGCAAATCCGTGACGATCATCCCGGTTCCGATGGCGCTGACGAAACTCGGACTCACAGCGGCTGGTCCTGTCCCGTTCGTTCCCTTCGGCCCGGATCAGGCTCGCTCGCTCGAGTTTGATAACACTGTCGCGGACAACGACGTGGACGCGTTCGGTGTCGAGGAAGCGAAGTTACAGACGTTGCAGTCGTACTTGGGAGTATGGGAGTGACATAACAGCTATATTCTGCGTCGCAATTACAGGTTACTGAAGGGTAACAACGTATTTCCGGACACGTTCTATTATAAAAGGCTGATGGCTCCGAGGCCTGTAAGCGGCATCTGGATCAGAAAATCGTGGTGGAGATCGTCGCTGGCTGCCTATTATAGGAAATAGTGTGTTGTGTAAGAAATTCAGATCATAGAAAGACTTATGCCCCTCATCACTCTGGTACCAATTCAACGGAGCCCCCTGACAAACAATGAAGTTGGCGATGATCGGATTCGGACAGGCCGGTGGCAAAATCGTCGATCGATTCCTCGATTACGACGATAGAACGAACAGCGGAATCGTCCGCGCGGCGGTCGCTGTTAACTCCGCGAAAGCGGATCTCATCGGGCTGGACAATATTCCAAAGGAGAACAGAGTACTCATCGGGCAGGCCCGCGTGAAGGGCCACGGGGTGGGTGCAGACAACGAACTCGGCGCGGAAATCGCCGAAGAGGACATCGACGAGGTCCAGAACGCAATCGACCAGATCCCGACCCACGAAGTCGATGCGTTCCTCGTCGTCTCCGGAATGGGCGGCGGTACCGGTTCCGGTGGCGCGCCAGTCCTCGCGAAACATCTCAAACGGATCTATACGATCCCTGTCTATGGTCTCGGCGTCCTGCCGGGCACGGACGAAGGTGGGATTTACACGCTTAACGCGGCCCGATCCTTCCAGACGTTCGTCCGCGAGGTAGACAACCTGATGGTCTTCGATAACGACTCCTGGCGACAGACCGGCGAGTCCGTCGAAGGCGGCTACGACCAGATCAACGAGGAAATCGTCCGCCGCTTTGGCATCCTCTTCGGAGCCGGAGAGGTTGGCGAAGGCGAGGAGGTCGCCGAAAGCGTGGTCGACTCCTCCGAGATCATTAACACCCTCTCGGGAGGTGGCGTCTCGACCGTTGGCTTTGCCAGCGAAGACGTCGAACTGAACAGTGGTGGCGGACTGCTCTCGCGCTTTACCGGCGACGGTGGCGGCGACGACAATCTCGACGCGGCGAACACGACCAACCGCATTACGAGTCTCGTCCGCAAGGCCGCACTCGGTCGCCTCACACTCCCCTGTGAGATTGAAGGCACCGAGCGCGCGCTGCTCGTACTTGCCGGTCCCTCGGAGTATCTGAACCGGAAAGGCATCGAACGCGGGCGGAAATGGCTCGAGGAGGAAACGGGAAGTATGGAAGTTCGTGGCGGCGACTATCCGCGCGAGGAGCCGGAAGTCGCAGCCGCCATCCTGCTGTCGGGAGTCACCAACGTCCCGCGCATCAAGCGTCTCCAGCAGGTTGCAATCGAAGCACAGGAAAACATCGACGACATCCAACAGGAAAGCGAGGACAACCTGGAAGAGCTCGTCGAAGACGACGAAGACGAACTCGAGCCGCTGTTCTAAGCGGCCTCGAGCGTCTACTGCTCGTGTGGCGTCAGTGTGGCCCACTCGAGTTGCGACGAGGAGGGTCGTGTCGGGGGGCACAACGCGGAGTGCTGTGCTGTCGGCGTTTGTGACGGATTGTACCCGGTTCGACGGTCTTTTGAGGACAGACTGAGTTCCCAGCAACGAATGCGCGTCGTCGTTCCGTTCGCTGCAACCGCACCGAAAACCCGTCTGAGCCCCGTGCTCTCACCAGCGGAGCGCTCGAGGGTTGCGGAGGCGATGCTGGCCGATGTGCTCACTACACTCACTGAGACGGGCCACGAGGCGACGATTCTCGCGACGACACCAGTGGATCTCGAGGAGTACGACATCGACCCCGACGTGCTCGAGCGGGTGTCAGTCGCTGTCGACGAGCGACCGCTCACCGAGGCGGTTAACGCTCGTCTTGGGACGGACGACCCCGTCGCCGTCGTGATGGCGGATTTGGCGCTTGCGACGCCGGCAGCGCTCGAGCGACTGTTCGAGACGGAGGCAGACGTCGCTATCGCTCCGGGTCGTGGCAGCGGGACGAACGCACTCGTCGTACGCCACCCCGAATTTCGAGTCGACTACCACGGCACGTCGTATCTCGACCATCGCGAACGCGCACAAGACGTGGGTGCCAGCCTCGAGACGGTCGATTCGTTCCGGTTGGCAACGGATATTGACGAGCCTGCAGATCTCGTGGAGGTGCTGGTTCACGGGCGAGATGATGCCCGCGCGCCCGCCGTGCTTCGAGAGTGTGGCTTTGAACTCACTGAGACCGACGGGCGCGTCACAGTCAGTCGGCGTGAGTCGAACCCGTCGAAGTGACGTGGCTGTGGGTTGCGTTCGCCTCCGAAGTGAAGCGCTTATGTGGGCCGCGGGGACACTCCGAGGTAATGATTCCCGGGGCGCGCGAGTACGGCGTCGAGATCGAAATCGACGACACAGCCGTCGATGAGTTGCTCGCAGTGACGCCAGCCGCTGTCGAGGCCCCGCCGGCGCTGACGTTCGCGCGCAACGTATTCATCCCGCTGACGACGGCGTGTCGCTACACCTGTACCTACTGTACCTACTTCGATGCACCCGGACAGGCGTCGCTGCTCTCACTCGAGGAGGTTCGCGATATCTGTGCCCGCGGTGCCGATGCAGGCTGTACGGAGGCGCTGTTTACCTTTGGTGACGACCCGGACGACCGTTACACGGAGATTCACGAGCAACTCGAAGCGTGGGGCCATGACTCGATTCATAGCTACCTGCGCGAGGCCTGTGAAGTCGCCCTCGAGGAAGGACTCCTTCCCCACGCGAATCCTGGCGACCAGACCATCGAACAGATGGAGACCGTCGCAGACGTCAACGCCAGTATGGGCGTCATGCTCGAGTCGACTGCCGAGGTCGACGCCCACGCCGGTCCCCGAAAAAAAGAGCCGGGACAACGCCTGCGGACCATCCAGAACGCGGGCGAACTCGACGTCGCCTTCACGACGGGCATTCTGGTCGGCATCGGCGAGTCCTGGCGCGACCGCGCCGAGAGCCTGCTCGCAATTGCTGAGATGCACGACCGCTACGACCACATTCAGGAAGTGATCGTCCAGCCAGTTGCGGACAACGAACGCTGGTCCGGTGGCTCGCCCGACCTCGAGACGATGCGTCGCGTGACGGCGATGGCTCGCGCCGCATTACCCGAAGAAATTTCGGTGCAGGTGCCGCCGAACCTCGCGTCCGCCCACGAGTTGATCGACTGCGGTGTCGACGACCTTGGCGGCGTCTCGCCGATTACGGATGACCACATCAACCCCGACTACAAGTGGCCCGCACTGCGCGAACTCGAGGAGATCGCTGCGAGCGCGGATCTGCCACTCGGTGAGCGCCTGCCCGTCTACGAGCGATTCCTTCCTGAAGAGTTGCGGACGGACGGGTTCGACGGCGTGGCTGCCGATGGAACGGCGGGCGCAATGGACGGGCGCACACCCGACGCCGACCGCGAGTGGATTTCGTCGACGATCCGCGAGGCCATCGGAAGCGACGACACAGCGGGGAAACGGTATCGGGCAGTCCTCGAGTCGCAGACATAATTTCGCCCCCGTACTGTTTGTCGAGAGATATAAGGTCTCGTAGGTTCCGATACCCGATATGTCAGTCCCCGACGCCGCTGCAACTGCCGACGACGTTATCGACGAAATTCTCTCCGCTGTCGTCGCCGACAGAGCCATTTTCGAAGAGATCACCGCCGGCTTGCTCGCGCGCGGGCACGTCCTGCTCGAGGACGTACCCGGCACGGGTAAGACGCTGACTGCTCGCTCGTTCGCGACCGCGCTCGGCCTCGAGTTTTCCCGGATTCAGTTTACGCCCGACCTGATGCCCGCCGACGTGACCGGCTCGTACGTGTTCGAAGAAGAGACCGGCGAGTTCCACTTCACGCCCGGTCCAGTGTTTGCAAACGTCGTGTTGGCCGACGAGATCAATCGCGCGCCACCGAAAACCCAGTCCGCACTGCTCGAGGCGATGGGCGAAGGGCAGGTGACTGTCGACGGCGAGACGCACGAACTGCCGGACCCGTTTATCGTTATCGCGACGCAGAATCCGGTCGAACAGGAGGGAACGTTCGAACTGCCGGAAGCCCAGCGTGATCGGTTTATGATCAAGACCTCGCTTGGCTATCCCGACACCGCGGGGACGCGCGAGTTAATCGACCGCCGCGCCGACCGCGACCAGCCGGATCCGACTGTCACCCCCGTTATCGACCGCGACACCGTCCGCGAACTCCAGACAGTTCCCGAAGAAATCACCGTTGACGAGCCGATCCGCGACTACATCGGTGACGTCTGTCGGACGACGCGACGCGATGGCCGCGTCGATGTGGGTGTCTCCCCGCGTGGCGTTCAACGCCTGTTCGAAGTCAGCCGCGCACGCGCCGTCCTCGCAGGTCGGGACTACGTGGTTCCGGACGACGTCAAATCAATCGCACCCGTTGCACTCGCCCATCGGCTCGTGTTAACGCCGGAAGCGAGCGTCGAGGGCGCATCCAGACACCGCGTTATCGAGTCCGTCCTCGAGGAGGTCGATGTGCCCGCGATGGACCCCGCCTCAGCGGAATAGGAGGCGCGTACCGATGACGAGTGCACCCAGCGCAACGATCACCGCTGCCGTCGCCGGGACCGACAGCGTCGGCGCGAACAGTGTCGCAACGACGAGTCCGAACGCGGCGACGGGAACGCCGAGACCGGCAACCAGCGCACTCCAGCCGGCGCGAACGAACTGCGGGCGCGGTGACGCAGTCGGACCGATATCTCGAGCCAGCGTTCGCCCGTAGCGACTGAGATCGTACGCGAACAGCCCTGCGGCGATCATGACGAGCGACACCGCTGCGGTTCGCACCCCCTCGAGCGTCGTGAGTTCGGTGACGGTTGCGCCGGTGACGACACCGCCAGCGACGAGTGCGACGGCGAGTACTGCGGCGCTGGCTGCGCTGCTCTCGCGTTCGACCCACCGGCCCGCCTGGCCGATCAGCCAGCCGACGCCGAGAACGACCGATCCGAGGCCGAACAGCGGGCTGACGGTCTCGAGTGAGCCACCACTGACGCTGAGCGTGAGTGTGAACGCGATGAAGACGCCAAGAGCGGACCCAGCAATCAACGGGACGGCCGCATTTCGTCGCGCATCGATGCTGAGCCAGGAGTGGCGAACACTGATCGCAAAGACGATCAAGAGGACACCGAGTGCGGTCACGAGTGCACCGACCCCGCGAACGATCCAACTGGTTGTAATCGTCTCGAGAACGTCACCGAACAGCGGGACGTACCACGAGGCGACGATCAGTCCCGCAAGTCCGACACCAAAAAGAACGACACTCACAGCGAGCGCCGCAAGCAGACCGGTCCGCACCTCGAGATACGACTCGTGATCCGTCGGTGGGACAAACGAGCCAGCGGGCAGGACCGTTACTGCACACGCCAGCGCGAACGCGCCAGCGATAGCCCAGACGAACACGCCGACCAGCCCCGTACCAGAAAACCACAGCGTCGCCTCGACCAGTGTGGACCAGCCGCCGGCATCAGCAACGAGCAGTCCGCCGAGTCCAACGAGACCGGCGGTGAAGCCGGCAGTAACCGACGCGCCACTCAACTGATTGAGCGCGCGGTCGGAGATGTCGCCGGCGACGACGCGCCCGGTTGCGACGGCGATCACCACTGCGATTATCGTCACTCCCCCGGTGAGTAGCTGCGAGCCAGTTGCTATCGCGCCAATCACGCCGAAAATGGCGACCGGCAACAGTGCCGCTGCGACGGCGACACGCCAGTACGGCCCATCGAATCCTGAGATCACCGCTGCGAGGACGAGTCCGGACGCGACGCCGAGGGCAATGGTCGGATCGAAGACGATCAGTGCGAGCGAGCCAACAGCGCCAGCGCTTGCAAGCGCCCACGCCGTCGTCGATGGCAGCCCACTCGAGCGCTGTGCCATCATCGGTGTTTCACCTCCCCGACTGCATCGGCAAGCACAAGTCCCAGCGACCGCTCGAGGTCCCAGTCGACGACGCGAGCGCCGGCAGCGCGGGCTCGAGCCAGTCGCGTCGTGCGGTCGAGCGCCTCGAGTTGGGTTGCGGAGTCGTCACCGTTGGTCACGTCGGGTGAGATGACGCGAACGGGGTAGCCACGGGTCCGCAAGCCGTCGACGAGTTCGAGTGGGTCGTCATCGACGAACGAGGAGAACAGGTAGACCTGTGCTTCGCCGGGGAGCGTGGTGACCAGTTCTGCGACGGAGTTGTTCGACGAGGTTCGTGTATAGAATCGCATCTGTTTGTTCGAGTTCGAAATCGACTCGAGGAGCCGACTGGCGCGTTCGGCCGTCTCTGCATCAGTTCCCGGTGGGATCGTTTCGATGGCACCGGAGCCGAATCTGGCAACGCCTGCCGGGTGGCCAGCCGCGACGAGCGTCTCGAACGTTCGGTCGGCGGCATCAACTGAGAGGTCAACCGCAGGCAGGTGTTCGGTCGTCGCTGCACGGAACTGGCTCGGCCGTGCATCGACGACGCAGACGACGTGCGTCGAGCGCTCGGCACGGTACTCGACGGTCGCTAACTCCCGGTTCGCAGCGTATCGCCGCCAGTCGATGGCGTTGACTGGATCCGTCGGCTCGTACTCCCTGACGGAATGGAACTCGATGCCAGCACCGCCGTCATCGGTCGGCACATCGCCCGTGTACTCAGTGGTCGCGTTTCCGAGTGCAACTGATTCAACAGTTGGTGTACAGCGAATCTCGTCCTGTCCCTCGACTGGTTCCGACCACGTCTCGGTGATCGTCCCGCTCAGATCACGCGTTCGAACCGTTGCCACATCGAAGGTATGCTCGCCACGCTGGAGCGAAACCGTGTACTCGAGCGTCGTCGTCTCGAGTGGCTCGAGCGTGACACAGGTTCGCGGCGAGCCATCGACGACCGAGAGTTCGTCGGGGACGCCATCGATAACCCGGAGGTCGACGATGGGATCTGAGCCGGTGTTCTGGACTGTTGTTCGAACGGTGACGCGTTGGCTGGGATCACCCGAAAGCGACGTGTCGCCAGCTTGTGTCGCTTCCGTCGTACTCTCGCCCTCGAGCGACAGGTCGCGACCAATCCGAACCGTCCCGGTCGGGGGCGTGCCGAAAATTGCGGCGGCGACGTACCACAGCGGCAGCGTTGCCCCAACGAGGAGGACCTGGCTCCCGACTGCAAGGCCGAGGCCAGCAAGGAGTACCGTCACTGCGAGTGCCCACTCGCCCCGGTCGAGTCGCTTGACGGTTCGGTCGGCAACGCTCATTGTGACACCTCCTGAAGCCGCTCGCTCGAGTCGGCTCGCGTCGATGTTCGAGTCTCAGTCGCAGTCGCCTCGAGCGAAGTTGGCTGTGTTGTTGCAGTCGACGTCGTGGATTCAGTCGCCGTTTCCGGTGTCGACTCGGGCGATAACTCCTCGCCCGCTACCGGCGGCTGCCACTGTGGATCGTCTGCAATCGAGTCGATTGCAGCCAGCGTTCGACGGAGTCGACGGTCGAACGCCGCACCGGGGTCGATCATCGCGCGAAGGCGTTCGCCAAGTGGCTGTGACAGGTCGGCTGCAAGGAACGCACCGGCGACAGGGTCGTCGGTCCAGGTTCCTCGCTGTACCGCCTCGCGGGTACGCTCGCGCTCGAGGCCACACGTTGATCGCAGTGCTCGAATCGCACCCGCTGTCAGTCGCTCACGGACCTCGTCGGTTGCGCCCTCATCGCGACAGTGATACCAGTTCGACGTGGCTCGCTCGAGCGTCCAGATGGTCTCGCGAGCAACCCGCTGGTTCGTTCGTGTCGTCCCCCATTCGGGCGGGTCGGCCCCGGCCAGTCGAGGTTCAGTCGGTTTGAGGGCCGAAAGGCCCCACCAGAGCGCACCGAGGACGAGTAAGACGCCAATTGCGGGCAGGAGAATTGCGAGCGAATAGAGAATGGAGACGGTGCCCGAACCGTACTGAACGAAGCCACCGAGTATGAGCGCAGCCATCGTGATGAGGAGTCCGCCCGCAAGCACTGCGGTTGCGAGGCGCTCTGAGTCAACGGTCCTGAGCCAGGCACGCGGCCGCCAGATCGGAATTGAACGGTCGCTCATTCGTCTTCCTCCGTGTCGTCCTCATCAGGCTGTTGCTCGAGGAGGTCAGTCGTCGTGTCACGCACAGTCCGAACGCGGTCGGGGGAGGGATCACGGCTGCCGTACTCGACGTCGCGGACGATTGCAACGAGTCGCGAGACCTGGGTGGCCGGGTAGCCAACCGAGAGCGCGTGTCTGGCGGCCTGTCCGGGCGTCAGTGTCTCCCGGTTCGAGAGTCCAACCCGGTCGAGGAAGGTATGCCAAGCCCCCCGAATTTCGCGTTGTGGGTCTTGCGGGCCGAGTGGATCGTCCGCGAGTGTCGGTCTGTCAGAGCCAGCAGGTGCATCGTCGTCTGCGTCGGTCTCGTCAGTGGTATCGCGGCCAAACAGTGAGCCAAGCGTCGACTCATCCTGTCCAGCGCCACCCCTGCCACGCGAGAGCGTAAACAGCGACCCCAGCGACGACAAAGAACCGACTGCGGTCCCAAACGAAGACAGTGCTGGTCCAAGCGATGGCAGGCTGAAACTGAACCCGCCCGCGCTTGGTCCCGCTCGCGAGCGACCCCCTCGAAACATGGACAGCGATGGCAGTTGCAGTCGCCACACTCGCGCGCCCAACTCCGAGAGCCGCTGGGCCGCACTCGAGGCGAACGTACCGGTGTGTCCGACTGCGTTCGAAAGCCCCGTGAACGTACTTGCGATGCCAACGAACAGCGCCTCGAGTCCGATGCCGCCATGTTCGTTACTGCGACTGCCATCCATTTTGCCTTCGTTACGAGCGATGATGCGGAAGTAGGTGACGACCAGTCCGATGACGAATCCGGACCCGAGCAGGGCGAGTGCACCTAATCGGAGATAGAGGTTTTCGACGGTTACCGTTGCGGACTCTGCACCCGCAGCGGCCGTAATCGTCGCCGTGTCATCTATCGGCAACCAGACGTGCGTTCGCCCGTCACTGCCCGTCGTCGACGTTCCGCCGTCGGCAAGTGAGACCGTCGCGTCTTCGACCGGCGTGCCGTCTGCGGTCACCGATACTGGTGCGGGCGACCCTGGGAACAACAGCGGCGACACGAACCCAACCTCGAGTTCCGGCACCTCGAGTGTGCGCTCACCCGAGACAGGCCCGCGTTCCACGTGAACCTCGGCTGGTCCAGCCGCTTCTGGCAGCCTGATCGTCGCCTGTCCACCGTCGTCCGTCAGCACCGTTGGCTCACCGTCGACGGAGACGGTGGCGTTGTCGACCGATGTCGAACCGACATCCACCGCGAGCGTGGCCGTCGAGTTCGGTGCTGGCTCATCCAGCATAGTGATCGTCGCATCCGTCTCGATGTCGACTGTCCGCGAGGTGTTGTCCTCGGGGACGGCAACGGTCATCTCCTCAGCGTACGGGACGGTCGCAGTGGCATCCCCCCAGTCAGTCATCCCGATTGAGTCGCCGTTGACTTCGACCTCGCGATCATCGAACGGGCCACCGCCGTCGATGAGGATGCTAACCTCGTTACCGGGCTCGAGTGCGCCATCGATTTCGATGTCGGGATCATCAGCCGCCGGGTCGTCGTCACTGGAGTCGGATTCGTCGTCGGTCTCGGTCGCCGGATCTGGGCTGATTTCGGAGGCGTCGAGTGCCTCCCACTCGCCAGCCATTGGCGCATCGTCACCGCCAGGTGGATCGATCCGCGGATCAGCCGCAGGCAACGCGCTGGCGGCAACGAGCAAGCAGATGACACAGCCAAACACGAACAGGAGTTGTCGCCGCCCGCTCACGGCGATACACCTCGCTCGAGGGTCGCAGCGAGGTCTTGGAGTCGCTCGACACGACGTTCAACTGGCGGGTGTGTTCCGGTACCGGCCCCCGTTCCAGTGTCACGCTTTGCCGTCGCCGGCGTCTCCCCTTCGAGCCACGTTTGAAGCTCCTCGCGGCGCTGTGCTGTCGTCAGGTCGGCAGTAGTCTCAGTCTCGACGTCCGCTGGAGCGCTCGAGTCGCCACTGACAGACGTGCCGGTAACGAGTTGTGTCGGGACGATACAGAGCGCGCGTGTTTTGGCGACGCGCAGATCAGTCGTCGGCGCGGTTGTTGCTCCGGCGAGCGTCGTCAGCGCCGTCGCGAGTGCAAGCGGCGAGCCAGTCATCCGGGCAGCGCCCGCATCAGCAGCGAACTCGCGGGTGTGTGAGAGCGTCCGTGTCGCCCAGTCAGCAATCGTCGGAAACACCCACAACAGCGGGGCCACGAAGACGTACGTCAGCGCGACGAGCGGGAGAAACCACGTCACTGCGACGCGGCCTTCGGATGAGAGGCCATCGGGGTTCGTTATTGCACGGCGAGCCAACTGCGCGCTGTGGTAGGCCCGATCTGCAATCTCGACGAACAGCGTCGTAATCGTCATCAAGGTCACATCGCGGTTTGCGATGTGTGCAACCTCGTGTGCGAGGACAGCCTCGAGTTCGGCCGGGTCGAGTCGCTCGAGAAGCCCACTCGAGACGACGATTGTCGCGTCAGTGAACCGGCCGACGGTGTAACAACTCGGTTCGTCGGAATCGACCACTCGAACGGTCGGTTCGGGAACGTCGGCTGTCATCGCCAGTCGGCGAACGATGCGGGCGGCTTCGTGGTCAGCGTCTCCACGAGTGGTTCCCGAGAGCACGCGTCGGTAGCCGTAGTAGATCTGTGCCATGAGAAAGAGCCCGACCAGAACGGCCACGGTCGGCCACGAAACGGGGAGCTGCAGCAGGTCGAACGAGACAGTCCCGTGCCGGAGGAAAACAATAGTTCCGGCGACGACCCACGGAACGAACACGCCGTAGGCCCACAGGAGCGCAACAACAAACAGCGCATTGACTGCGACCAGAACGGCGAGGACGCTACAGATTCGCACACGAAAGCTCATGGAGGGGTTAGTTCACATTGATATCGCAGTGTCAAAAATTTTCCCCGAATAGTCCGGACCAGAGACACCTCCTCGAGCAGATGGATTGCTCACACCTCACAGACATCCGATCCGTCGGGCTTTTGGCGACGGCGTCCTGAGACTGTAGTGAGACGAATGGCCCGGTATCACATCGAAACGTACGGTTGTACGTCAAATCGTGGCGAGAGTCGCGAGATCGAGCGCCGGCTCCGAGATGCCGGGCACTACCGGGTCGATGGGGCCGACGAGGCCGACGTCGCCATCCTGAACACCTGTACCGTCGTCGAGAAGACCGAGCGGAACATGCTCCGCCGGGCGGAAGAGTTGGCCGATGAAACCGCGGATCTGTTCATCACGGGCTGTATGGCCCTCGCCCAGGGCGAGGAGTTCGCCCAGGCTGACGTCGACGGACAGGTCCTCCACTGGGACGAGGTCCCCGAAGCCGTCACGAACGGCGAGTGCCCGACGACGACACCCGACGCCGAACCAATTCTGGACGGCGTCGTCGGTATCCTCCCCATCGCACGCGGCTGTATGTCCGACTGCTCGTACTGTATCACCAAGCAGGCGACCGGGAAAATCGAGTCACCGCCCATCGAGGAAAACGTCGAAAAGGCCCGCGCGTTGATCCACGCCGGTGCGAAAGAGATTCGAATCACCGGTCAGGACACCGGCGTCTACGGCTGGGATGAGGGCGAACGGAAACTGCACCGCTTGCTCGAGGAAATCTGTGCCCTCGAGGGCGACTTCCGCGTCCGTGTCGGCATGGCCAACCCGAAGGGCGTCCACGGCATCCGCGAGGAACTCGCCGACGTCTTCGCGGCAAACGATGAACTCTATGACTTCCTGCACGCACCCGTCCAGTCGGGCAGCAACGACGTTCTGGGCGACATGCGCCGCCAGCACCAGGTCAGCGAGTACCTCGAGGTCATCGACACCTTCGATTCGGCGCTCGAGTACTGGACGCTCTCGACTGACTTCATCGTCGGCTTCCCGACCGAAACGGATCACGACCACGACCAGTCGATGGCACTCTTGCGCGAGACGCGCCCCGAGAAGGTCAACGTCACACGGTTTTCGAAGCGACCCGGCACCGACGCGGCCGACATGAAGGGCCTCGGTGGGACCATCAAGAAAGAACGCTCGAAAGCGATGAGCGCAGCAAAACGCGAGATTGTCGGCGAGGCCTACGAATCGATGGTCGGCGAGACACGCGAGGACGTACTGGTCGTCGAGGAGGGCACCGCCGACTCGGTGAAGTGTCGTGACTCAGCCTACCGCCAGATCATCGTCCAGAACGCAAGCGAACACGGCCTCGAGCCTGGCGACTTTGTCGACCTCGAGATCACGGCCCACGAGACGATGTACGCGTTCGGAACGCCGATATAGCTATAGTAGCCACTGTAAGTCAATGCACACCTGATCGCACGACAGCTGTGCGATCAGTGTGTAAATAGTTGCAGTTGTTACTATACCTCGAGGGAACCATTATACCGCTCGAGCACTCATAGATGAGTAATGGCTGTCGAGGTGTCCGAACGCGTTCGTGAGATTGCCCGCCATCGTGATCTCAACGAGTCAGAGATTATCCAACAAGCCGTCGAACAGGGTGTCGAAGACCTCTGGCGCGATGTCGTCGTTGACCAGTATGTCGCTGGGGAAATTGATCGCGAAGAGGCACGTGACGAACTCGGTCCGGCTTTCGTCGGCGAGATCGACAAAGCGAAAGCAGCTGTCGAGTCGGATGTCGAATGGGGACTCGAAACCGGGTCGTCGTGAATGCAACCGGTCGTCGCTGACACTGGCCCAATTATTCATCTCGATGAAGCCGATGCGCTCTGGTTACTATCGATATTCGACACGGTTCACGTTCCTCATACAGTGTTAGAAGAACTGGAAAGGGGGTCTACGCCGGACGCACTCTCTGAGTGTACTGTAGAAACGCACGTTGTCGATGGTGACGAAACTGCCTATCCAAATTTAGATCCCGGCGAAACGGCAGCAATGCTTCTCGCAGACCAACTCGAGACTGTCGTTCTGACCGATGATCTTGCCGCTCGAGAGACTGCTACTGAGCAGGAGATCGAAGTTCACGGCTCAATCGGTGTGGTTCTTGCGGCCTACTCGCAGGACGAACTCACCAGCAACGAGGCGAAATCGCTTCTCCGAAAGCTGCACCAGGACACGACGTTGTATCTCGCGAAGCCGTTGCTCGAGCACGCAATTCGTGCTGTCACAGAGAACGACAATGTCTGGTAGATCTATTGGATACCACGAGACAATGTACGCGTTCGGAACGCCGATATAGCTTCCTTGAAAGACTGGCCCGCAAATCAGTCGAGTCAGTCCCCAGTTCGTAGGAATCGCCACGAGCCACTATAGTCGAGAGTCCGATATCTGTACGTATGGGCGAAACAGCTGATCAGTCGACAGTCTGTACGTGGGGCGGCACCGACCGGGACGGCGCTGGGAGCTGTGTGCCACAGCAACTCCTCGAGGCGCTCACGGACGAAACAGCGCGCAGAATCTACCTGTCGCTCGAGGAGCCAGCGACTGTCGCCGAGATTATCGAACAGTGTGACGTGGCCGAGTCGACAGCATACCGGAAGATCACCGAGTTAGACGAGGCGGGCCTGATACTGCGATTCGAGCACCGCGCCGGTGGCGTCGCCACGCAATACGTCCAGGCGATGGATCAGGTCGTCGTGACCTACGACGATCCGATACAGATCGAGTGTGTCGTCCAGGGATTTTCGATGCACTGTGAACTCGAGCCGGAAGACTAGAATTGATCGCAGTGAGCAGGTATCGGCCACCCATTCTTTTGGTGATTCGGCCCAAACTCGAGATATGGTCACACTGTACGAACTGGACGGCTGTCCCTACTGTGAAACCGTTGCCGACCGCCTCGAGGAACTCGATATCGAATACGAAAGCGTCTGGGTCGACGCCTTGCACTCCGACCGCGACGAAGTCAAGCGCGTCTCCGGCCAGCGCGGTGTCCCCGTCATCATTGACGACGACTACGGCGTCACCATGCCGGAGTCCGAACACATCCTCGAGTATCTCGAGCAGACGTACGCCTGAGGCCTGACGCCTGTTCACTCGAAAACAACCGCACTAGTCTCGTCAGGAACCGTCGCACCCTCCTGACTCGCAAACGCCTCGTGAAGTCGGTCGTAGGTCTCCTCGAGCGCCTCGACGATGACCGACGTGTCGCTGAGCACCGGCATGAAATTGGTGTCGCCTTCCCAGCGGGGAACGATGTGCGTGTGGAGATGGTCGTCAATTGAGCCGCCCGCGCCATCGCCAAGATTGAGCCCCGCGTTGAACCCGTCCGCCTCCATTGCCTCCTCGAGGGCGTCGAACGTCCGCTGTTTCAGCCGCGCGTGATCGAGGAGGGAGGCGTCCGAGAGGTCGGTGTAGTCGCCGGTGTGTGCCCGCGGAATAACCATGACGTGGCCTGGATTGTACGGATAGTTGTTGAGGAGCACGAACGCGTGCTCGCTGCGCGCGACGAGTAAGTTCTCGCGGTCGGTTTCCTGCTCGGGAAACGCACAGAATACACAGCCATCGATATCGGCGTTCTTGTCCTCGCGTTTGATCCACTCGATGCGCCACGGCGCAAACACCTGCTCCATACGGTGGCTCACTCGAGCCGGCCCTATCTGGTTGCTGGTTGCGCGCGAGAGCCCGCTACGTGAGGCCGCTCTCAGTGGTATTTAATAGCATATTACACCAAAGTAATAGGATATTACGCTGAAATGAGACGCCTTGAGAAGCGGTCTTAAACGATGTTAAACGATACAGAGGAATATCGCCAGTACTGGCTTGCGCTGGGCGGTTTCGACTCAGTTCTCGAAATGAAACGCGCTTTTAAGCAATCCCTATCGAAAGGAGGCGGTAATGGCAACGACAGACGACTCCTTTAACGGGATGACCGAATACTGTGATTGCTGCGACCTGGAAACGCTCCACGAAGTGTCTGTCCAGATCCGAACCGAAAGCGTCAAAGAAGAGAACGCGCAGTTCTCCCGCGAACCCTACCGCGTCCGCGAGTGTCAGCGGTGTGGTGATCGCTCGAGTCAGCGCATGAACAACGCTTAACAGGCGTCATACCGCAGGAATAGTCGCACGATTCGGTCTCCCGTCCCCACCCCCTCTCAACGAGGTCACTACCGAACGCGGGTTCGGATTATCGTGACTTCGTCGTTACCTCACAGCCATCTGGAGTGATAATGATCGTATGCTCTTTCTGGCTGACGAGGTGTCCATCGTCTTCTTTGAGCACCGGGTAGCCGTGGACGATGCTGTTCCGCTTGAGTCGGCGCAGCGCCATCTCCGGGCGGTCCGTCTCGAGCCAGCGCGTTGCAAACGGAAGCGTTCGGAACTCCGCTGAGATCTGGTCCAAGGCATCGCGTGCCTGTCGATTTCGGACAGAGCCCTCGTGTTCGAGTGCGAAGATCTCCTCGCTCGCACCTTCCGTGACTTTGCCACCGCCATCCGTCGCGAACGGCTCGATTGCGACGACGTCGCCGACCTCGAGCGTCGCTCCCTGGGAGACGGCCCGGTTCGGAATGTTTGGACCCGTGTGCTGTTCCCAGTGACCCAACCCGTGGCCGGTGAGATTCACGACGGGGTTGTAGCCGTAGCCGTTGATCACGTCCTCGATTTCAGCACCGATATCGCCGGTGTTGACACCGGGTTCGATCACGTCAAGTGCTGCCTCGAGGGCCTGCTCAGAGGCTTCTGCGAGTTCCGGATTCCCCGAGAGGTCGACGGTGATCGCCGTATCGGCGAGCCACCCGTCGACGTGAACGCCGATATCCAAGTTGACCATTTCCTCGCCAAACGTCGAGTCGTCGTCGATTGATGGCGTTGCGTGGGCAGCCTCCTCATCAATCGAGATATTGACCGGGAACGCGGGTTTTCCACCGAGTTCTCGAATCCGGTCTTCGGCGTACTCTGCGATCTCGAGGTGGCTCGCACCGACCTCGACCCGATCTGCGGTTTCCTCACGAACCTGGGCGAGAATCTCGCCTGCTTCGCGGTGCTTTTCGTACTGCTCGGACTCGAGATCGACGTCCTCGTCGGATTCAGCCATGCCATCGGCTTGGGTCGGTCGACAAAAAGAGGTTCCGCCTCAGACTCTTTGACACCAGTCAGTGACATGTTTCGATCTCCGTTCGGTCGAAACGCTCTCACGTCCCAGCAGTCTCGGCCAACGTGCGAGTCCGAACCTCATCGAGACTGAACGACTCCCCTCCTCGAGTCAGCGACTGGACCTGAAACAGCCCAGCAAGCTATGGTGACTGCACTAATCGAGTATTTATTCTCGAGGCTGCGTCTGCAGGGCCAACTCACGACCATGTGCGGACGATTCGTCCGCATCGCTCACTCACCCGAAGACAGTCGAACAACGGTCCAACACCAAGATTGAGACTCGGTAGCAACGCGTGAACACACGCCGGGTCTCGAAACAGTCACGAGCCATTATACCGCACCATTGCATCGCCTCAGGTGGCGCTCGCGCGCCAGCACTGGTCGAGCGACAACGGTCGTGAATCCACCCGTCTCGAGACCACTCAGATGATGCTGGTGGATCCCGACACACGGTCTCGAGGCGGTTACCTCGTTCGTGACGCCGTCTGCATTGCGTCACTATTGTACGCTGAGCCGAGCGTCCCATGAGCATCAAGTACGATCACGCCGGCCGTCGAGCCAGTGAGTTCTGCGAACTCTTCAATCGCGAGCGACGCAGCCGTATCCGCCCCGAGACCGCACTCAACGTGACGCGCGACGCGTCTCGAGAGGGTGACACGGGCGATGTCTTCGCCAGCACCGGTCGCGCTCACTGCAGCGGCGGGCGAGCAGTAAAAGCCAGCCCCGACCTGTGGCACGTCGCCGACGCGACCGGCAAGCGCGAGCCAGCGCCCGCCCGTCGAGGTCGCCGCAGCGAGCCGCTCGCCGTCGAACGCGACCGCGCCGACGGTGTCGTGATCCTGTGGATCCCGATCTGGCGCGTCGCCAGACTGCTCGCCACTTCGATCTCTGCCACCCGGATCCGACGCTCCGTACCGCTGTTTGATCCACTCGAGTTCGGCCTTTGTGCCACCAGTTGGAGCCTCGAGGTCGGCCCACTTCTCACGCGTCCGTTCCGACCAGAGGTCGACGCCGGTCTCGATATCGAACACATCGGCCAGCGAGACGGCCTGTTCGCCCGAAACGAAGCCGTGTGGCGTCTCCTCCATCACGACGCGAGCGACGCTGACCGCGTGCTCGACGCCGGGCATCGAACACGCTGCGCCGACCGCCCGGTCGTCGGTCATCAGCCCCGCATCAGTCCTGATTTCGCCGTCGCTCTGGACGGCGCTGCCGACGCCCGCGTTGAACCGCGGCGAGGACTCGAGGACGCGGACTGCCTGCTCGACTGCATCGACCGGGTCCGTCTCGTTCGAACCCGTCTCGGCTGCACGCTCGAGGACTGCCTGTCTCGGGTCGGGGTCATCGGGGGCGCTGCCGGCACCGCCGTGGACGAGTACCTGCATACGGTGTGGTGCGAGTGGCGACTGGATAACGGATTCGGAACGGTCCTTCCGATGCTCGAAACATCGCCGCAAACGGGAGCCTTTTGCGCCCGCCAGACACAGTCCCGACATGGCACGGACATCACAGGAATTCGGTGACTGGCCGCTCAAACGGCTCATGACCGAGGTCGTCGGCTCTGGGCCAAAATCCGCCGACGACATGACCCACGAGCAAGCACGCGAAGCGCTCCAGCGCATTTTCGCCGGGGAACCCGAGGAAACGACTCTCGGCGCGTTCTGGCTGGCAAACCGCTGGAAACGAAACACCCCCGAAGAGCTCGCGGGCTACACCGACGTCATGCGCGAGGAGTCGGTCATCACCGCCGAACCGGACTGCGATCCCGTCGACTGCGGCGCGAACTACGACGGCAAGCACACCTCCGCCCTCCTCGGCGTCGGGGCCGGCGTCGTCGCCGCCGCTGCGGGCACCCCCGTCGTCGTTCACTCCGGCGACGGCGTCCCGACACAGAAAGAAACCGCCTACAAACACGTTCTCGACGAACTGGGCGTCCGAACCGATCTCGAGCCCGACGAAAGCGCCACAATGGTCGACGAGACCGGCTTCGGCTTCTACTACCAGCCGGCGTTCAACCCCGCCATCGACGCGCTCTTCGACCGACGCGACGAAATGGGCGTCCGAACGTTCATCAACACCATCGAAACCGTCGCGAACCCCGCCAACGCTGACGTCCACCTCGGCTCGTTCTACCACCTCGCGTTCGCAAAGAAGCTAACCAGCCTGATCCAGGAAAGCACCGAACTCGAGTACTCCCGCGCGATCTTCTTCCAAGGGATGGAAGGCTACGACGACATTCGCCCCGGCTACACGAAAGTCGCCGAATGGGATGAGCAGACGGACGGGCTCGAGGATTTCGAGATCGAAACCGCCGACTACGGCATGGAAATGGACAGCGACGATCTCGAGGTCGACGACGTCCGCGCTGACTCCGCGACGATCACCGAGGCGGTCCTTGCCGGCGACCGCGAGGGCCACTTTGCCGACGCAATCGCCCTCAACGCCGCGTTCCGAATCTATGCACGCGACGACGTGCCCGACCTCGAGACCGGCCTCGAGCAGGCCCGCAGCGTGATTGACGACGGCAGTGCTGCAGCGGTTCTCGAGGACCTGCGCGCGTTCTAGTTCTGGGCGGTGGTTTTGGAATATACTGTCCGTTGAGATGGTATGGCGGTGGTGAGACTCGAGTCACTCGAGCGTGCCGTAGGCGTGTCATGACTCTGTTCCAGTCGCTCACAGATACTTGCGTGTCAGTCCGTACAACAATCACTCGAGGTGGGTGCCTTCTCGAGTCTCAATTTCGAACTTGTACTCTTAGTCACTACAAAAAGGGCCAACTCGGATTTGAACCACGGTCGTTCCCGTTCGCTCGGCGGGGCCTCGCTCACCTCCCACTCCCTGATTCAAATCCTCGCGGCAGCACGTGCTTGCGGCTCACGAGTTTGTTCGCCCCAAGAAGTGGGCCAACTCGGATTTGAACCGAGAGCCTCCACCTTATCAGAGTGGCGCTCAACCTGATTGAGCTATTGGCCCGCGTCTGCATTCAGTAGTTGCGTGGTGGTATGTTTAAGCGTTTCTTTCCGCACGTGCTGTGGGAACCGCTACCGAGAAACCCCATCGCCATCGTCCGATTCCGAATCCTCATCCGCATCGTGCGTACTCCCATCGCCAAGATCGACGCGATAGCGCTCGCTCGAGTCGTTCTCACCTTCAACAGTATAGGAATCACTGCCGAGGTCGTAGGTTCCGGCAGTGCCGGAGCTTCCAGCGGTTCCAGCGGAACTCGAGCCGGCAGTGCCGGTTGCGCTACCTGGCGCATCCTCATCCGGGAAGCCGTAGGTCCAGACGACGCCGCTTGCGAGGCCGTCCGTTTTCTTGTCCGCGTAGGGGACGATCACGAAGCGCTTGAGGCCGGCACGGATGGGAATTCGCGTTATCGGAAGCACGAGCATGAATCCAATCGCGTCGGTGACCAGCCCGGGCGTCAACAGGAACGCACCGGCGGCGATGAGTAGCCCGCCGTCGAGCAGTTCGTTCGTCGGCGGCTGGCCCTGTGCGAGCGACTGTTGCATCTTCCCGAGGGTTCGACGGCCCTCCATACGCACGAATAACATCCCGACGAGACCTGTCAGGACGACGAGCAAGACCATCCCGACCCAGCCGAGATACGACGTCTGACTGACTACGATAGCCAGCAAGACGGCGTCGAGAAACGGGATGAACAACAACGCGAGGATCCACCGGAGCATGCACGCATATAGCCAACGAAGGGTGAAAACGCTTTACTCTCGTTACAGCCGCTCGAATTCCGCGGCGTGAACGCTATCTCGAGTGGCTACTGGCCGCTATTCCGTGTCATCGTCGTCCACACCGTCGTCCACGCCGTCGAACTCGCTGTCTGTCTCCGTCACTGAGCCGTCGGTCTCGGCATCGGTGTCGGCGTCGGCGCCAGTGTTCACGTCGTCAAGCGCCTGGTCCGTCGACTCGTCCTCGAGATCGAACTCGTCCGTCTCGAGTTCGTCGCCGCCGACGTTGACGCTGCCGTCCTCGATTTCGATGACGACCCCGTCGTCTTCGGGCGCGCGCCCGATCAGGCTGTTCGTCGCGGTTTCGACCTCGCGGTTGACTTCCCAGGCGAATCGCAGGACGGCCTCGAGTTCGATGCCGGCCTGGCGGACGCTCTGGTCGGGCGAGAGTGCGCCGAGTGATTGGGCACCCTCGGGATGGAGGTACTGAATCGGGTGCGTGTTGGGCACCTCGTGGAGGTCGACCTCGAACGACCAGAGATAGGGCAGCGCCTGCAGTGCGTAGCCTTTCGGTTTCGGTGCGGTACGGCCTGCCAGTGAAAAGGCGGTTGCCATCGCTGTCGTCCCCGTGTCGGTATCGTAGTAGACGCCAGGGACCCCCGGAACTGAAACACGCATACCCACAGGAGCATCCCAGCAGCCGTGAGTGTCACCCCGGCAAGTCCAAGCCTTGGAATGCGTTCCAGCTACAGGTCGTACAGTTCGCCGTACTTCGACTCGACGTACTCGAGGAAGTAATCTGCTGTAAAGCCCTCGCCGGTTGCGCGTTCGATCAGGTCGGGCGTGGTGAACTGTTTGCCGTGCTGGTGGATGTTCTCGCGGAGCCAACCGTTGAGTTCGTCGAACTCGCCTTCGCGAATCTGGTCGTCGAACTCCCCAAGGTCCTCCTCGGCAGCGGCGTAGAGTTGCGCGGCGAGCACCGACCCAAGCGAGTAGGTTGGGAAATAGCCAAAGGAGCCGTGGGACCAATGAATGTCCTGCAGACAGCCCTCGGCGTCGGTCTCGGGCCGGACGCCCAGATACTCCTCGTACTTGTCGTTCCAGACCTCGGGCACGTCTTCGACGGCGAGGTCGCCCGAGATGAGGTCGCGCTCGATCTCGAAGCGGATGACGATGTGGAGGTGATAGGTGAGTTCGTCCGCCTCGACGCGGATCAGGTTGTCGTCGTACACCTGATTTGCAGACTCATAGGCTGCTTCGGGAGAGACGTCCTCGAGTTCGGCGAATCGCTCGCGGGCAATGGGGAGGAAGTGTTCCCAGAACGGCCGCGAACGGCCGACGTGGTTCTCCCAGAGACGCGACTGGGATTCGTGGACTGAAAGGTCGCGCGCCTCGCCCAGTGGCGTGCCGTAGCCCTCGTCCGGAAGACCGATGGTGTAGTTGGCGTGGCCGAACTCGTGGATCGTCGACGTGATCGAGCCGAGCAGATCGTCCTCCTCGAAACGGGTCGTCACGCGGGCATCGAACTGTGTCCCCGAAGAGAACGGATGCGGTGCGGTGTCGAGGCGGCCCCGATCCCAGTCGTAGCCCAGCGAATCGAGCACGTCGCGGGCGAGCGCTTCCTGATCGTCGTCGTCGAACGTCCCTGCGAACGCGTCCGTGGTCAAGTCGGTGTCGCTCGCTTGAATCTCGTCAATGAGCGGGACGAGTTCGTCACGCAGGCGCTCGAGCACTTTCTCCGCGGTCTCGAGGTCGATGTAGGGTTCGTAGTCTGCAAATAGCACCGCGTAGGGATCGGCGTCGGGATCGATGTGATTCGCGTACTCGCGTTTGAGTTCGACCAGTTCCTCGAGCACGGGCGCGAAGGTCTCGAAGTCGTTGTTCTCCTTGGCTTCCATCCACTTCGGATGGGCGTTCGTCGTCGTCTCCGAGATGTTCTCGACGAGTTCGCCGGGAACGCTCGTCTCGCGGTCGTACTGGCGACGGATCTCACGGACGACCGCAGCCTGCTCGTCGGAGAGATCGTCGGACTCGAGTGCCTCGAGTAGGTCGCTAGTTTCGTCGGCGGTCAGCAGTTCGTGGCTGAGCGAGGACAGCGTCGACAGTTGCTGTGCGCGGGCGGGCGTCCCTGCTTCGGGCATGACGACTTCCTGGTCCCAACGCAGGATACCGGCCGCGTTGCCGATGTTAGAAATACGTTCGACGCGCGATTCGAACTCGTCGTAGGTATCGGCCCGCTCGTCGCTGTGGGCCTGCTCGGATGCCATATCAGAGCGATATGTGTGGACGCTGTATCAACCTCGTGGTTCCGGGTATACTGTGATCGAGGCGTCGACTCGAGCGACGGCACTGTCTCCTGGTTGCGACGGCTTCGAAGCGGGTGAAAATAGATTTACTCGAGCGTTAGTCTGCGCCGGCCGCGCTCTCGTGGTGGGAGTCGCCGCCAAAGAGCGGGATGACGAAGCCGCTCACGCTGAGAATCATGAGGATGCCGCCAGCGCCGATGATCAGTTCCTGACCGCCGGTGAATACGCCAGCGAGGATGACGAGGACGCCGACGAGCAATACTCCAAAGCCGGCCGTAATCGCGGTTGAATCGTCCATACATGCCACTCGATGGAACAATCAATATAAATCGACCGAAAGTACTCGAGACGTGTTTTCTACAGGTCCTCAACGGACTCCCATCCGGATCAGTAAAATCCGAGGAAGGTGCAAGCCGCAGGTTGTTCGACCTGGCTGGTGAGTCGATATGCATGGTTGTTGCATCCGCAGTCGTGTTCCTGGCGAGCTTGCTCATCGGTGCACTCGGGATCTATCTCGGGGCGCGAATCATCGTCGGCGCGGGCAATTACGACCACGCACTCGTCACCGCGTTAATCGGGGCGGTCGTCTGGGCAGTCGTCGGCTTCTTTGTCGGCTGGATTCCACTTTTGGGCCCGGCACTGGCGTTGCTGGCCTACATCACGGTAATCAATTTCCAGTATCCCGGCGACTGGACCGCAGCGGCTATGATCGGTCTCGTCGCCTGGGTGACCGTCCTCATTGCACTCTACGTGCTCGCCGCAGTCGGGATCACGGGCTTCAACGCAGTCGGCGTACCAGGACTGTGATCGGAACACAGAATCGTCACAGCCACGACTCGAGCGCCCGCCGATAGGTCTCCTGACAGCGCTCGAGCACCGCGATGCTCACGCTTTCGGATTCGGTGTGGGCCTCGCCGGGTTCAGCGGGGCCACAGACAACGCACTCGGTTCCAGCCTGTGAGAGCCAGCCAGCGTCGGTCGCGTGGGGTTTCGTCACGAGTTCGGGCGAGCCGGTCTGGGCAGTGTCGGCCGCCTCGAGCACGAGGTCGGCAAACCCGTCGTCACCGCACTCCATCGGCGGCAGGTCCTGGTCGACGGTCCACTCGAAGCCCTCGAGTTCGTCGACCGCCTCGAGCGAGGCGCGTTCGCCGGGAACTGTCCGCTCGTCGACGGTGATCTCACAGCGGTCCGGGACGACGTTCCAGGCCGTGCCGCCCTCGATTTCGGTGACGACGACGCTCCCCGACAGCGTCTCGCCCGCGACCTCGACAGCGGGTGCCTCGAGTTCTCGGAGGTGGTCAACAGCGTCCGTCGCGCGATAGATAGCGTTCTCGCCGGCATCGGCTTCGCTCGCATGAGCTGCGCTGCCGTGGGCGGTGATCGTACTCCCGCGCCGTCCCTTGTGGGCGATGGCGACATCGGTCACGCCGGGACTCGAGTAGCCGGTCGAGCCTTCACCGACGATGGCGTACTCCGGCGCGAAGCCGTCGTCGATGGCGTGGCGTGCGCCGACGCCGCCGACTTCCTCGCCGACGAAACTCGCGAAGACGAGTTCACCATCGCCGGCCGACTCCGGAAGCGTCTCGACAGCGTCTCGAAACGCAAGCATGGCAGCCGCGACGGCCCCTTTCATGTCGGCCGTTCCCCGGCCGTGGAGACGGCCATCGCGTTCGTCGACGACGTATTCGTCGGGACCAGCGACCTGTGATGGAGCCGGTTCGACGACGTCGTGATGACCGACCAGTGCGAGTGAGTTCTCGCCAGCGCCCGCGCGAGCGATCACGTTTCCCGCATCGTCTCGAGTGATCGCACTATCGGTTTCACGGCGCAGCCAGTCTTCGATGTGGTTGCCAACGGCGGTTTCGTCCTCGTGGCTCGGGACCGCGACCAGTTCCTGAGTCAGTGCAGCAACCGTGGATGCCATACGTGATGCTCCATCGCCAGGGCTGTGAGTGCACCGGTGGCGACCGGAAGCCGCTAGTGATAATTAGTTGCAAACCGAGAGCATACTCGAATGGTGGTATTCGTAACCCAATCACACTCTACCCTGGCCAGTGGGGGAATCATCTCTCTTGGAGCCATCACGCGACGATGAACGGACAGCAGTCTGCTGAGCGCGCGAGTCGATCAAGCGTACATCGCTGGGTGAACGAGAAATGAGCGTCCTCTGTACTGACCCCACTGTTGTCGTCGGAATCGGTGATACAACCCGTTCTGACGCCCTTCGTGAGTCACTGCTCAACGGGACAGCCACCGACTACCAACTCGTCGAGTCAGCCGACGCTGCACTCGAGTTGATCCGCGAGCGTGAGGATATCGGCTGTCTCCTTACCGACACACCCCTGCCGGAGACGACTGCTGGCGATCTCTGTCGCGAGGCCCAGGCACACGATGACCGCTTTCCGGTCGTGGTCTACACCGAGACGGACAGCGATAGCAACGAGTCGGACACGGTTCGAGACGCCCTCAACGCGGGTGTAACGGGGTACTATACGACTGACGACTCACTCGAGACCGTTCGACGGGCCGTCGATGAGGCACTCGAGGCCTACGACCGACAGCGAGTCGCCCGTGAAGAGAGTTCGGCGTTCGAAACGTTACTCGAGAACGGCCAGACGAATATCTACGTCAAGGACGAGCAGGCGCGGTATCTCCGGGCAGCGGCTGGATCTGACTCGAGCAATCAGGAGAAACTCGGCCGAACAGATCTCGATATCTACACGGAGAACAACCCCGAAATGGCACGGCAGACGTACGAAGACGATCTGCAGGTCATCGAGTCGGGCGAAGCGATTCGCGGGCGCGAAGAGTGGTACGGCGACGGGCGCACGGCACACGTCGTCCGAACGACGAAGATTCCGTGGACCGACGACGAGACGACAAAAGGACTGGTTGGTATCACCACCGATATAACCGAGTTGAAACGCCAGGAGGTCGAACTCGAGATTCTCCAAGAGCAATTCGAGAAGTTCTCCTCGAACGTTCGTCACGAACTCAAAAACCCACTGCAGGTCGCGATTGGAAACCTGCAACTCGCACGGGAAACCGGCGACGAGCAGGCGTTCGACACGACGACCGAAGCACTCGAGCGGATTGAAGAAATAATTACGGACCTCGAGTCAATCGCCAAAGACGAGACGAAGCGCCCGAAACAGGGGCCAAACTCGCTCGCCGACCTTGCGAGGTCCGTCTGGGAGATTCTATACACAGGTGAGGCGACGCTCGAGGTCGAACTTCCCGACCACGTCCGGACGTACACGCCCGAGGGGACGCTGCGACCGGTCTTCGAGAATCTGTTCAAAAACGCCATCACACACGGTGGGTCGGATATCACGGTTCGTGTAGGGACGCTCACTGACGGTTTCTACGTCGAAGATACGGGCGGTGGAATCCCGGAAGACAAACGAATGGCAGTGCTCGAGAGCGGCTATACGACGGCCCCAACTGGCAGCGGAACGGGACTTAGCATTGTCGCCGACGTCTGCCAACAGCAAAACTGGGACCTCACGATCACCGAGAGCGACGAGGGCGGTGCCCGATTCGAGTTTACGAACTGTCCGGTTGCCACAGCACCGACAGCAGCCGACCGCGCCGATATTACGACCGCGACTTCGTCGGTCGCACTCAGCGACACGGGTGCGGTCGGCACGCTCGAGGCAGATGCGAGCGCCGAGTATGACCCGAAGGCCGGGCGCTGGACGGTCACAGCAGATGGGTCAAACATCTGGCGTCACTGGAATGATTTCTACTTCGTCTCGACTGCCATTGATCCACCCGTCAGTATCCGGGGCCGTGTCACTGGACTCGAGAACGTCGATCCGTTCAGCAAGGCTGGTATTATGGTTCGAAATAACCGGGATACCGACGCGACCTACGGTTACATCGGGGCCACACCCGAGTTCGGAACGGAACTGCTCTGGCGGATGCACCGCGGTGAGCACGGAATCAGCCAGCAGTTACGCGAGGACTCCTGTTCGGCCTGGTTTCGCGTAGACGTACTCGAGGGCGACGTGACCTGTTTCGTCTCACAGGACGGGAGCGAGTGGACGCCGGTCGATCAGCGGCCACTCGAGTACACGTCGCCGGTCGACGTCGGCCTCGTCGTCTGTAGTGTCGTCCCTGGCACGCCGTGTACGGCGACGTTCGAAGACGTCTCGATCCATCGACTCGAGGAAGAAAGCGAGACTCATGACTCAGGGGAGTAAGGACGAAACCAGTGTGTGGCGTTCGAGTCGGGCAGACTCGAGCGCCGATGTGTCAGAGGCACACGACAATCACGAGAGAGTGCCAGACACGCACAGAGACGGACACTGTCGACTGTGACGTCGTGGCGCACTGGGTATTGGCTCGAACCAAACCTTACCTTATCGTCTGTGTGCCTGTTCACCACATGAACGCACACCGGCCAACGAACAGTGACTGAGGCCAACAGGTTCAGTCACTGATTGGTTTTCAGACGATAGCAGTCTGTTGATTGATTCCATTCTCCGTCAGTCAGACTATCGCCACAGCAAGGTCTCATTGGGAAATCAGTCGCGACTGATCGGTGCTGTCGGGTGATTTTACCGGAAGGAATAAGGCGCTGTGTCAACCAGAGGTCACGTAATGGGGTACGAGTGGGGCACACAGCTATTTGCCTCGTCACATCGCCTGGCGTTACTTCGAGAACTTCGCTCGAATCCCGCGGATACGAAGACGCTGACGGACACACTCTCAATTTCCCGTGTCACGGTTCAGCGCCACCTCAATCACTGCACGGAACACGGTTGGATTCGGAAAGTCGACGGCCAGTACGAACTCACACCGGTCGGCGAACGCGTCTGTGATGCCACGACGACGTATCTCGAGGAGTTGGCCGTCCTCGAGGAACACAGTGCGGTGATCGACTGTCTCGCCTCGATTGATGACTCGTTCGATCCGCTCTTACTGTCGGATGCGACGGTCTCAGTCGCCGAACCGAACGATCCACACGAGCCGATCTATCACTATCGGAACGCGATCACCGGGACGACGACCGACACCATCCGTGGTATCCTGCCGATCTTCAGCGAACTGCTCATCGAAGTCCACCGTGATCTGCTCGACAACGGCGTCGAAACGGAACTGATCGCACCACGGCCCGTTCTCGAGGCCGCCCCACCCCCAATCGAGGAGCTTCCCTCGCCGATATTCGACGTCTACATGCTCGAGGACACACTCGAGTTCGGGGTGACGCTGACGGATGAACGGGCGTTCGTCGGTACCTACGACGCCGGAACGTTCGTTGCGTGTATCGAAAGCACCGCGCCAGCGTTTCGCGACTGGGCTGACGAGATATACGAGCGCTATCGCACGCAAGCGACGCGCATTCAACCCGCACACAGCGGAAACTCTGAGTAGTGCCACTGCCGACGTGTCCGCACCCTTTTACCTGCGAAGAGCGAACCCCTCATTATGAACGTCGTGCCGGATACGAGCGTGGTTATCGACGGCCGCGTCTCAGCGACGATAGATGACGGGCAGTTCGAGGGAGCGATGATTTCGGTGCCGGAAGCCGTCGTCGCAGAACTCGAAGCGCAGGCCAACGACGGCATCGAGAGCGGCTGGGATGGCCTGGAAGAACTCCAGCGCCTCGCCGACCTCGCCGATGAGGGCACCATCGACCTCGAGTACATCGGGGAGCGGCCAAACGCCATCGAGCGTGGCCACGCCTCCGAAGGCGAGATTGATGCCCTGATCCGTGACCTCGCAGAGGACCTCGAGGCAACGTTCCTGACGAGCGATATCGTCCAGGCTGAAGTCGCCCAGGCGAAAGGCCTCGATGTCGAACACATTGCACCCGAGATTCGAGAGGTCGATGTCGGAACACTCGCCGTCGAGAACTACTTCGACGACCAAACGATGAGCGTCCACCTCCGCACGGACGCGGTGCCAAAAGCCAAGCGGGGCGAACTCGGCGAGATGCGCTACGAGCCGATTGCCGACGAGCCACTCGAGGAGTCGACAATGGACGAGTACGCCCGAGAGGTCACCGACGCCGCCAAGGAATCGTCCGATGGCTTTCTCGAACTCTCACAGCCGGGCATGAAAATCGTCCAGTTCCGTGATTACCGGATTGCCGTCGGTCGGCCACCCTTCTCGGATGGCATCGAGATCACCGCCGTCCGACCAATCGCGCAGACGGATATCGACGACTACGATAACGCCGACGAGTTAAAAGACCGACTGCTCGAGCACCAGCGGGGCGTCCTCATCTCGGGTGCGCCGGGTGCCGGGAAGTCGACGTTTGCACAGGCAGTTGCGCGCTACATTTCGGATCACGACTTCTCCGTGAAGACGATGGAGAAGCCACGGGACCTGCAGGTCGGCCCCGAAATTACGCAGTACACCGAACTGGGCGGGGAGATGGCAAACACCGCAGACGCCCTCCTGATGGTTCGGCCGGATTACACCATCTACGACGAGGTCCGCAAAACGGACGACTTCGAGGTCTTTGCCGATATGCGACTCGCGGGCGTCGGCATGATCGGCGTCGTTCACGCGACCAGAGCAATCGACGCTCTCCAGCGTCTCGTCGGCCGTGTCGAACTCGGGATGATCCCGCAGGTCGTCGACACCGTCGTCTACATCGAAGCCGGTGAAGTCCACACCGTCTACGACGTCAAGACGACGGTCAAAGTGCCCGCTGGACTCACCGAAGAAGACCTCGCGCGACCAGTTATTCAGATCACCAACTTCGATACCGGCGAGCCGGAGTACGAGATCTACACCTTCAACCGCCAGGTCGTCACCGTCCCGCTCACGGACGAGGAGGGCGGCCCCGGCAACGAGTCCGGCGTCGACCGCATCGCCAAACAGGAGATCGAACGTGAGATTCGGTCAATCGCCCAAGGCTACGTCGATGTCGAACTCAAAAGCCAGGACAAGGCCATCGTCTACGTCGAAGAAAATGACATCTCGAGTGTCATCGGCAAAGGTGGCGGTCGCATCACGGACGTCGAAAACCGCCTCGGGATCAATATCGACGTCCGAACACACGACGAGAATCCCAACTACGGAGCGGGTGCCGGGAGTGCAAGCGCCAACGGCAGCGGCGGGAGCGGTGGCGGACAGACCGCCGGCCAGATGGTTACTCCTGAGGTCACCTCAAGACACATCGTCATCCCGGTTGATGGCAACCACGGCGAGACCGTCGAGGTCCAAGCCGGCGGCGACTACCTCTTTACGGCGACGGTGAGTCGCGGGGGCGAAATTCAGGTGTCTCGAGGGAGTGCAATTGCCGAAGAGTTAGAGCAGTCAATCGACCGGAAAGAGCCGGTAACGGTCGTTCCCTCGTAAGGTATTGTCCCGCGAACGAGCGAAAGCGCGGCGCTCCGCGCCAAGACGAACGGGCACCGCCCGTGAGTCAGTGAGTGAGCGGCCTTTTTTAGCGTAGATTTTTTCGAGAAGCGGTTCGCGAACAGAGTGAGTGAACCCGACGAGAAAAAAGGTACGTGCGTGAGATACAGGTTTCGCGGGGGAGTGCAATTGCCGAAGAGTTAGAGCAGTCAATCGACCGGAAAGAGCCGGTAACGGTCGTGCCGTCGTAAGGGTCTCTATCGGAGAACGGTATTTTCGTGGTGCCAGAACCACATTGAAAAGATCGTAGAACGGTGTCTCGAGTGGTATCTGACTCCAAAGTGCTGGTATTGCTACGAGCAAGTCTGTGTTGGAGGAGTTATTGACAGTAACGAACTATGCCGGTAGTTAAGAGACAGTCTGTCCAGCCGAGTATCTTCTCACTATTAGGTGTTTAAGGATTAAGCCTATATACGAGACGCTTGTCTACTTGTGATAGAGAACAAAGAGAGATCCACTACAATGGCTGCAGAAAGCAATACGTTCGTCTATCCGGAAGTCGGTGCACAGAAGGGATCGTTCATTACCAACGACGCGGCGCTCGAGGATGTCCGCAAGCGGATTATCGACGACATTCAGACGCGTGTCGCCGACGCGGGCGCTGATGGTGTCGTCGTCGCAATGAGCGGTGGCATTGATTCGACGGTCACGGCAGCCCTGGCGGTCGACGCACTGGGCGGTGACCAGGTCCTCGGACTTGGACTCCCCTGTCACAAGGCCGATCACGCAGACGTGAGTGACGCGCGGACAATCGCAGACGGACTCGGAATGGAGTTTCAGGAGATTCAACTCCGACCGCTGCTCGAGGCGTTCAAAACGGCGGTCGACCCCGCACTCGAGACAGGTGAAGAGACGGCAACCGCGCGCCCTGCTGAGCGAAACGATGCGCTCGGGAACGTAACGGCACGTCTGCGGATGGTGTGTGCATACTACGCGGCAAACCGCCACTCGCGTCTCGTGCTCGGGACAGCGAACCGGTCGGAACTCCTGCTTGGCTATTTCACCAAGTATGGTGACGGTGCAGCAGACACCTATCCACTCGGAGACCTCTACAAGACCGAGGTTCGAGCGCTTGCAGGCCGGATCGGCATTCCGCGCCGCATCGTCAGCAAGGAGCCAACGGCAGGGTTCTGGGCCGGCCAGACCGACGCCAGTGAGCTTGGTGCCCCCTACGACGTGATCGATCCACTCCTCGAGCGTCTCTTCGAAACAGACACCTCCATTCACGAGGCAGCGACGGAGCTTTCGATTGACCTTGAGATAGCCCGCTCGCTCGCGTGGCGTTCGGCGGAAACAGCACACAAACGCACCCAGCCACCGACGCCGGGTGTTGTAGATCGACCCGACTCGAGCGCTGGCTTCGACGGCGGGAGCTGACTCCGAGGAACACGAATACTCACTCGAGAGTCGAAAACAGTGTTCAGCTGAGAGACGATATTCACTGCTGAGTGTGCTGTTCAGCTCGTGGCTTCCTCGAAGTAGAGATCCGGATTTCGCCACCAGAACAGGCCCCACGAGAGCATGAAGCCGCCACCCATCGCGATGATGTCCTGTATCACGCGGGGGAGTCCAAGACCGAGGATCACTGCGAGCGTCATCGTCGACCCGATTAGTGCCCCGAAGAGGACGAACGTCAGGTCACCGATAATCCGTTCAGTTGGATGCTCCCAGTAGTGTTGGCGGTGCTCATCGTACCAGACGCCGACGTAGATCAACACTGGTGCCATCATCGTGATGACGGTGACGATCTGATACGCCTCTTCTAACCCTCGCGGATCGAGAAGGGCCATATTAATCGCCGTCGAGAGAACCGACATCGCAAACAACCCAAGCAGCAACCAGCCCCATCGTGGGAGCCGTTGTTTGTCCATACTGGAGAGACAGTCATTGAACGAAAATAATCCTGCTGTTCTGCTGTTTGTACGTACGGGGCGGAACGAGCGTTACTCCGCGCAGCAGGCGTCTTTCTTTGGTGACTCCTCGACACCATTTCCATCGGCTGCAAGCGGTTCCTCGAGCCGATAGAGACTCTGTCGAGCGTCTGCAAAGTAGATATCCTCATCGACGATTCCGATGTCCTCTAAGCGCTCGAGGGCGTAGCGAACCGTTCGAGCCGAGAGCATCGATTCCTCGACGATCTGTTTTTGCGTCAATGGACCATCATATTCGAGAACCTTGAAGACGAGTTTGGCGCTTGGTGGCAAGTCTTCGATGTCCTCCCCGTCAGTCTCTGCCATATTACGATTCGAAAACTCCCAGCAGTATAAAAGTTGAGCCTTCTACCCGAGAAAAAGCCGACAAGTTACGGAGACGAACGTACGTAAAATACACCTATAGTGCCTGTAATACAACAATACAGCAATTGACCGGCTGGTCAGGATAGGTGTTGGTACAGTGGGAGTTCTTGTGCACAGTACGTCACAATATTGGGAACACGACGTGGTGGTGGTCGTCGTACATGAACATTGTGGCCAGTCAATAGTCGTGCGCGCTGATAGAGGTGCGGTGAGACAGTACGTCTTCCCGCAAGTTAAGTTGGAAATACTGAATAACTATTATAACAGTAGCTTTCGAGTAGATTTTTATGGTAACGTTGTGAATCAGCCACCCATGTCGCGGGGGCGGGCATTCACAGTGTGGCGGGGAACTCACAACCACTCGAGTACTCGGCGTTCGGGGCTGCCAGTCGGGGAGACATGGCGTGCTCGAGCACGGGCAGAACGGGTCAGACAACAGCAGTAGGGATCATCGATGACATCGGGCACTAATCGGCCAAGAGAGCATACGAGAACCGGCACAGAACGCAGCGTTAGCCCTGTCGTAGGGGTTGTACTCCTTGTTGGGATGGTACTTATTGCAAGTACGCTTCTATTCGTAACAGGGTCAGCAGTTCTGGATGCAATTGAGTCTGGTGCCGAAGACGAACAAAGTCAGTTATTCATTGACGAAACCAACCACAATCTCCTAACGGTTGCCTCAACGGGCCATGCACAAGAACTACCGATTAGCGATATGTCGACAGATCGGTTTGTAGTAGACAGCAATGCTGGCGAAATCAACGTTACATGGCATGGTGGTGATGAAAACCGTTCGGCAAATGGCCCGCTTGGTGCACTCGAGTTTGAATTTGCAGACCGAACCGTTGCGCATCAGGGAGGCGGCATATGGGAGGATACTGGTGATACCGTACTGGTCAATTCTGAGCCACCAATTGAATACGATGGTGAGCGTCTTTCTCTAACGGTTCTTCAGATTGACGAAGATACAACTGAATTGTCTAACCCAGTTGCGCGGGCAAATCATACAGCGGCAACAGATCTGAACGACCGAATTAGTGAGGCTGCTGATGAGTCTGACGGTGAAAATGTCTCAATCGAAATTGAGAGTGAGTACTACGAGGGGTGGGAAACCTATTTGGAAGATGAAATTGGAGGTCACGAGAACGCGACTGTCGACAGTAATGGAGATACTGTTACTGTCGATATTACCGGAGCTAGAGACCCAGGAGATCCCTCTCTGTTCGTGATTGAGGACGAAAACGGCTTCGTTGACGACGATGGTGGCTCTATTGACCACGTCATTCATGAAAATCAGACTGACGAAATCGGCGTCAACAGCACGATCAGAAACGAGGGTGATGAACACGCAACGCAGGAGGTCAAACTGATAATCGAGGGAGAGACAAAAACAAAGACGGAAATCTCACTCTATCCAGACGACCCCACTTACACGGGTGACGTCCTCAACTTCGCACCAGACGACCTCTCTGAACTAACACCAGGGGAAACGTACGAGTACACTATTGAGACCGATGACGACGACAGCGACGCGGGGACGTTCTACTTCGGCCACGAGGGTTCGAATCTGGATGTGATCAATCCTTCAAGCGGTGAGATTACTCCTGATATTGTCGACGGAAACGCAACAATCGAACTGGCGGTCAAAAATACGGGTATCAAGGATACGTCTGCTGATCTCGAACTGGAGTTCGGTGACCTCGATGCGAATTCAACACAGTCAATAGATGTTGACTACGGGAGCGAAACGACGGCCGACTGGACCGTCAACAAAACGTCCTTGCCTGCTGGATCGAACGAGTTCACCGTTTCGCTCGGAGACGAGTCTGTTGCGAGCGGTACAGTCACTGGGATCGCCAGCGACGGCGACGGAATGTTCGTCGTCGTCGAAGACGAAGGTGCTGGCAGCGACCAAATCGTCAAAGACAACGGAGAACTGTTCGAAGTCCGTGGTGGTATCCAGAGTGCGTACCCCCACGATAATGTAACTCGAGATGTGACGCTGACGATTCCCGATGCCGGTGTTGAGGAATACAACGAGTCGATAACGCTCAACGAAGGCGAACATGAGATGATCACATTCGAAGTCGACCCTGATGAATACGAGTTTGAGCTTGGTACAGTCTACGAGTACGATATGCAAGCCGAAGGCGATGGTCTTTCAGAGAACGGAACGTTCTATTTCGGTTCGTCTGGCACTGACCTCAGGCTCTCGAATGCGGACACGACGGTCGATGATGATGTCACAATTACTGCAGACCTCCACAACGTTGGCGTCGATAATGCAATCGAGAGTCCCGTCTACGTCGATCTCGAGTACACTGAAGAAGATGGATTACCGGAGGAACTTGACGAAGATCCGTACGAAGATCCGATCAATGCAGGACCTGTCGAACAGCCGCTCGGAACAAATAGTAGTATCGAACTACCAATTAATCAGAGTAAACTCCTTGATGGAAACTACACTGCGACGATCAGCACGCAATACGACGAAGTGGAGACAGAGTTTACAGTCAGTGCTGGTGTAGACCCCGGTCGGGTTGGGTTGGGTGAGATCGATAATGCGACCGTTGATATCTCTGTACTGGGTTCGCAGGTGTCTGGAACGGATTTCTTGGATAGAGACCATTCCCTTGGAACAATGACACTCGATGTGCTCACTGAGCAAAATGGTCAAACCCAGACAGAACACGTGTTCGAAAATCCGGAAGGTGGGAACAATATCAATACGTATCCTGCATGGCAGAACAAAGACCATTATGTATATAACACGACGATTGAGATCGAAGAAGAGTCGACGCTGACGCTTGCCTCACGTTCATATGGACTACCACAAAGTACTGCTGGCTGTGAACTAGAAACGGCAAGTCGCGGGCGGGGAGACCACAGGTGGTGTACTCAGTTTGACGATAGCTCAACAGACTATCTGGTTGATCCAGTTGATGCGACAACTGATGAACAGGAACAGAATCTCCGCGTTCGAAGTGCTGAAAACAACGATGTTCCATCACTCCAACCAGGTAACAGCGAACAGGAGAGTGTCGACGAAATCCTTGCAGATATCTCTGATCCGGCGATTAATCGAGACAGTCTGTGGGAGAACGGTGAACTCAACCTCGAGGATAACGAGTTTATTTTCCTCTTTGAGACGACAACCCAATGTGGAATGTCGGATGCAGGTTGCAGCGAAGATGACGAGAACATTGATGCACTGTGGGAGAGTGCACAGCAAACGAGCGGTGCTGGAGACCCCAATTTCAACGATCTGATCGTATACGTCCGAGTGAACCGAGCGGATGTTAATCCCGGCACACCGAGTATCGATATTATCCCCCACAGTAACGGCGAGGAATCAACAGTTGGTATTGGAGAAGGCGGCGACGCCAGCATGCCGGACGAAATCGAATTCGGACTCGAGAACGGAGACCCAGTCGAAGGCTCGAGTCCCACACCTGAAGCCGGTGAAGGAGGGACGAACGAACACAACAGCGGTGCTATCGACATTGGCTTCGAATTCGAAAACGACTATATTGTGATTGAAAACTAACTTTGCAGCACAATACGAGTTCACAGCGAACTCTAAATCACAACCGAACCCGAACCCCTTTTCACCACCGACAACAGAAGTCGATACATGTCGACTGAATCGATTAGTGACCGACGTGAGCATATCCGCTCGATCAGCGTCACCGCGCTGTCTGCGTTGCTCGGCGTCGCCGCGGCATTTGCCTCGATGGCGATCACGGGCGACGTGAACTCACTCGAGGCGGCGGACGCTGCCGCGGGTGATACGCGGGCGTTGTTGCTCGTCGTGGGTGCGATCCTCGCACAGATTATTTTCTACGATGTGACGAGCATCTACGGTGACGACGAGTTCGGGATGAAACACTACCTCTACGTCACGTTCATGACGTTTGCGTTCTGGTTCGTGGTGTGGGGCATCATGCTGACGGCGGGGGCCGCAGCCTAAACCATGGCGGACGATAGTATTGCCGTCGTCGACCTTGATCGGTGCCAGCCAGATCGGTGTAGTTACGAGTGCAAGAACTACTGTCCGCCAAACCGCACCGGTAAGGAGTGTATCACGCTGCGCGGCGAGGAAACCGACGAAGGCCAACCCGAACAGGTTCATATCTCTGAGGAGATCTGTCTCGGTGAAACCTGTGGAATCTGCGTCGAAAAGTGCCCCTTCGATGCCATCGAGATCATCAATCTTCCCAACGAACTACAGGATGATCCAGTCCACCGATACGGCGAAAACGCCTTTTCGCTGTACGGGCTGCCGGCACCACAGGAAGGTCAGGTCACGGGGATTCTTGGCCCGAACGGGATCGGGAAAACGACGGCCGTGCGCATCCTGGCCGGCGAACTCGAGCCGAATCTCGGCCGCCACGACGAAGACATCGACTGGGATGACGTCCTCGAGGCCTATCGCGGGACCGAACTACAGGATTACATCGAGGACGTTCGCGACGGCGACGTGACGGTTGCGCGCAAACCACAGTACGTCGACCAGATTCCGAACAGTTTCGACGGCAACACACGCCAACTGCTCGAGCAGACTGACGAACGTGGTGCGCTCGATGAGTTAGTCGAGCGCCTCGAGATTGGGCCAGTGATGGACCACTCAATCGACGATCTTTCGGGCGGTGAACTCCAGCGTGTCGCCATCGCAGCGACCTTAGCGCGCGATACGGACTTTTACTTCCTCGACGAAGTCACGCCGTATCTCGACATCGGCCAGCGTGTCACCGCGGCGCGACTGATTCAGGAACTCGCCGAAGAGGAAGATCGGTCGATGCTGGTCGTCGAACACGACCTTGCGATTCTGGACTTGCTCGCCGATACGCTTCACGTCGCATACGGTGAACCCGGCGCGTACGGTGTCATCACCTCGCCGAAATCCGTCCGAAACGGGATCAACGAGTACCTCTCGGGCTATCTCGACAACGAGAACATGCGAATCCGGCCGAACCCAATCGAGTTCGAGGAACACGCACCCCGAAGCGGTGGCCACGGGGACACGCTCATCGAATACCCCGACCTCACCAAGAGCTACGGCGACGGCGAGTTCACACTCGAGGTCGAGTCAGGCAAAATTCGGGAGAACGAAGTCCTCGGCATCGTCGGCCCGAACGGGATCGGGAAGTCGACGTTCGCGAAACTGTTGACCGGAAACCTCGAGGCCGACGAGGGTGACGCAGACCTCGACCTGAACATTTCTTACAAGCCGCAGTATGTGACCATCGACCAGCACATGCGCGTCGATGCGTTCCTCTCGTCGATTACGGACCAGTTCGGCTCGTCCTACTGGAACACCGAAATCGCCCAGCCGCTCCAACTCGAGCGGATCATGGAGCAGAATCTCTCGGATCTCTCCGGCGGTGAGCGCCAGCGAGTTGCGATTGCTGCGTGTCTCTCCGACTCCGCGGACCTCTACTTGCTCGACGAACCGTCGGCACATCTGGACGTTGAACAGCGTGTTCAGGCCACGAGCGCGATTCGCCGATACGCCGAACAGCAGGATGCGACCGTGCTCGTCATCGACCACGACATCTACATGATGGATCTGCTTGCGGACCGGATGATGGTCTTCGACGGCGAACCCGCGGCCCATGGTCGCGCTGGCACGCCACAGTCGATGCGTGGTGGCATGAACGACTTCCTCGCAAATCTCGAGGTCACGTTCCGTCGCGACGAGCGGACCTCGCGCCCGCGGATCAACAAGCCCGACTCGCAGTTGGACAAACAGCAAAAAAGCGACGGCGAGTACTACTACGCGCCGTAATCGTCGTCTCTCGAACATCGGAGCGACGGAGCGTCGGACCGATTTTTCACGTCTTACTCGTCGATGACGAATCCGCTCGCACCGAGGAGTGCAAGCACGATTCCAGCGAGTGTCGCGCCAATGACGGGCGCGGAGAGAACAAGTCCCCCAGTGAGTGCGTACGCCACGCCGAGCGCGGTGACCAGCGGCGCGAGGACGATCAAAAGCGTCGCGAGTTCTGGCGTATGTGCCGTGAATCGCCTGGTCTCGTCTCTTGTCTGGCGCTCTCGCGGATCGACGAGTCGCCACTGGGGTCCAGGGTCGTCAACCGTGAACCAGTCTCCGAGCGATGACTGTGCAGCCAGCACCGGCTGTGTCCACCAGTCGACTTCAGGGTCGTCCTCGAGATCAGCGCGAGTGACGTACACCGTTTCATCGACGAGGTGGCTAATCGAAGTCGCATCGTAGCCGACGTCGTCGACGATGCGAGCCAGCAAGAACTCCTCAGACCACGGAATCGGCTTCTCGAGCGTGAATTCGACGATCCCACCGTGGGGAAGCGCCACCTCGAGTCGAACTGTCGTCTCATCGAGTGAGTCGAAGCCAACGACGTGGCCTTCGACGAACCCGTCGTGGGTCGTCGAGACGTCGACCCGGCCGAGTTCGTCCTCGAGGCGACGTTCGGGCGTCTCGAGGGGCTGCCGACCCGTGTGTGAACGCGAACTGGGACTATCTGTGGACGCCTCGGTGCTGGTCTCACCAGGAGTGTGAGCGCCAGAGTCAAAGTGAGCGCCGGAATCGCTCGAGTCGTCACTGGGTGTCGGCCGGTCTTGCTCGATTTCGATTTCGATCTCGTCGTCTCGGTCGGTGGAATCGGTCACGGTCGCTTTGGTACGACCCTGTAGGATGCCTCCGGATAAGTGGTTGTTCCCGCTGGTCGGTCCGACGCGTTACGCATCAGTTGGGTCGGCTCGAATCACCGCGAACAGGCCCTCGCCGTGGCCCTCGCGAACGTCCGGTTCAGCGTCAGCGTCGATCTCGGTCGGATCGCCGAACACCGCCTGGCGGCGCTGCTCGACAGTGAATCCCGCATCCTCGAGTGTAGTACACGCCTCGTCGGCGCTCAGAAATGCAGCCTCGGCGTAAAAGGGGTCCTCGTCTTTGTGTTCCTGATACACCTGTCCGCCGGGGCTCGCTCGGTTGAGGACGGCAACAACGAGCGTGCCATCGGGCGCAAGCACACGGCGGGCTTCCTGCAGTGTTACCTCGAGGTCGTCGACGAACGAGAGGACGGTGACGAACAGGACGAGATCGAGCGCGTCGTCGGCGACCGGCAGCGACTCGGCGACGCCGCGGACAGTGGAGACGCCACGTTCAGCGGCGCGCTCGAGCGGCGAGTGGGCTGGATCGACGCCTACAGGGATATCGAGTGGGGCCCCAAACCGGCCAGTGCCGACGCCAACCTCGAGAGCCTGCGTGTCGGTATCGACAGCGACGTCCTCGAGTGCGCGCTCGAGGGCGGCTAGTTCGGTGCGGTAGACGCCGTCGTTCGCGTCGAACCAGTCGTCGTACGCTGCCGTCTGTGTTTCAAAGGGGGTGGGAGTCGGCATTGGTCAACAGACACAAGCCGAAAAGAAAGGAGTTGTGTTCGTCGGCGTTTCGGACGAACAAATGGGTCTCGGGGTTAGCTAATCAGGCGCTGACAGCTACCACAGAGGTTTTCCTCTTTAATGTCGACTTCGCGGACGGTCGGCGAGAAGTTCATCACGCACCGGTTGTTGTCGCAGTGTTCGAGCCCGTAGGTGTGGCCGATTTCGTGGACGATTTCCTTGCGGACGCGATCTTCGAAGATTTCGTTGGCGCTTTGATTCGAGAAGCCGCCGTCACTTGAGGTCTGGAGGCGGTACGTCGAGACGACGCTGCCGCTGCCGTCGAGGTAGGCGAGTCCGAAGACGTAGTTACGCCGGCGATAGAACAGATCGTGTGGCGTGATCGCGATGTTTTTCTCACCGCGACCGACGCGTTCGGCGAGTTGGATGAACGGCTCGGCGGAGTACTGGTTCCGCCCGGAGTCGTACGCGCCGTTTGGAACCGACTGCGAGTCGTTGACCGTGACCTCGCAGTCATAGACCGATCGCAACGCACCGGAGGCTGCCCGTTTGACCTCCGCGGGGACGTTTCCGATCGGCACGATGTCGACGAGCATGGCAACTGCTATGAGCGCGGCCATCATAAACGTCCCGCCGTGTCCCACTCTCGCCGCAATCTTGAGTCAATAATAAATTACCTTACTCGGTTCGAACATGTCGTCGAAATTGGAATCGGTCGCCGCACGGATCTCGCGGTAACACTCGAGAACGCGGGCGTGTCGGTCGTCGCAACCGATATTACCCAGCGCGAGGTTCCCGCCGGTGTAGAGTTCGTCGAAGACGATATCGTCGATCCGGACCTCGCGGTCTACGCCGACGCAGACGCCATCTACGCGCGCAACTTGCCCCCGGAGTTACACCGGCCGGCACTCGAGGTTGCCCGCGAGGTCGACACTGCGTTCTATTTTACCACGCTCGGCGGCGATCAGCCCACGGTTCCGGTCGAGCGGAAGACGGTTCAAGAGGGGACGCTGTACGTGGCCCACGACGGCGACGAACAGAGCACATGAGTTAACAGCCATCCGTTCGTTGTCGACCGACGAGACGTTTCCGTGCCCCTCGAGTCACTCCCGCTGTCTCTCGTAATTGTCCTCCTTGTAGTCGTCCTCACGTTCGCCGTCATCGGCATCGGAACGATGCTCTGGATCGCAGTTCGACTGTTCTCGATTCCCGGCGTCGTCGTCCACGAATTCGCCCACGAAAGCGCTTGTCAACTCGTCGGCGTGCGGGTACTCGAGGTCGTCTACTTCCGATTCGGCGACCCAGCGGGCTACGTCCGCCACGAACAGCCGGCGCGCTATCGCGAGACGTTCGTCATCTGCGTCGCGCCGTTTCTGGTCAACACCGCCGTTGCGCTCGTCACGTTTCTCGGCCTCGCCGTCGTGGTCGGCACACTCGAGGAGCCGGTGAGCCTCGAGCGCGTGCTATCGGCCCCACGGGAGACACTCCTCGCCGGATTCGGTCTCGCGTGGCTCGGGCTCTCCGTCGGGATGGCTGCATTTCCCAGCACCGGCGACGCGAACCAGCTCTGGACGCGCTCGCGCCTCGAGTGGAAACGATCCCCGCTCGTTTTGCTCGGATTGCCCGTTGTCGTCGTGATCTACGTCGTGAACGTGCTTTCGTGGCTGTGGGCGGACGTGCTCTATGCCCTCGCATTGCTCGTGCTCGCGTTTTCGCTCGTCGGCGGGATTATTCCGTGACGAGCCACCGACCGATAGCACAGCGACACTCCCATATTTTCAGCCACTGAGTCTATGCATCGTATTCTATAATGAATACATGAATGAGTAGGCTGGAACAATGACGAACCAGACCAACCAGCAGCTGGGAGCCATCACGAGACGGTCGTGTCTCGGAGTGATCGGCGGCGCAGTCGTCGGGTCGGCAACGGCAACAGCGACTGCAAAGAGCGATTTCGAGACCGTCACAGTCGCCGAAGATACCCGTGAGGTCGTCTTCGTCGATGATGGCGAGACACTCGAGAACGTCACGTACGATGTGACGGCGGCCGGCGCGGGCGTCTCAATCGTCGCAGTCGAGACGGACTGGACAATCCGGAACGTTGCGATCCATGGCACGGTCGAGATGGGCGACAACAGCGTGTTCAGCGTGGGTGATACGGACGGTGGGACCTCTCGCATCGAGAACGTGTGGCTCGGCGACGGAGACGACTACCAGCAAAAAGGCGCAACGGGCTTCTGGACCCCGCCGAGTCACGACGGCCATCTCGAGATCGAGCGCGTCAACGTCCAAAGTCTCTCGGACAACGCATTTTACTGCTCACCACCCGGCCGCGCGGGTGGCGGGACGGTCGCGTTCAGGGACTGCTACGCGGCGAACTGCTGGGTTGCCCAGTATCGACTCGCAGCAGGGACCATCGACAACTGCGTCGCGAGTGTGACTGACTCGAGACCGTATCGACAGGGCCGGGGCGTCTGGGCGTGGAATCCGGGAACGGTCGAGGTCGTTGACTCCGAGTTCGACATGAACGGCCACCACTACTCGTTCCGGGCCGGAGCGAACGGCGAGCCAAGCCACATGACAATCACCGACACCGAGTGGGACGACGGGTTCAACGGTGGGTGGACGGAACAGTCAGGGAGTACGATTGCGTTCGAGAGCGGAAATGGCACCAACCCACAGAATCAGGTTCCCGACGGCTGTCCGACGTCGGCTGGCGATGTGTTCGCTTGAGAAGCCGATAGCGGTAGGTGTTATCGCGGGTGTGACAGCAGCGACCAGTTCTGCCCGTCACTGAGACGGATACAGGTCCTCTGCATCGGATCGCCGAAATGCGAGTCGCGTTCCGACGTACGAGGCCGCGCCGACTGCGACGAGCGCGCTGATCACTGCAAGCGTCGTGAGACTGAAGAGGACTTCGAGAGCCATATTCCACGCACAACCCATCACGTGAAAACTATTTTGGAGCAATGACAGGACAACTCGAGAGTCAGAACCCACAGTCGAAATCGACCGCCTTTATTCCCACCCGCCCGTTCGAACGGGTATGAACGCAGACGCCGTCGTCCTCGACATCGACGGAGTGCTCGTCGACGTGGCCGACTCCTACCGGCGCGCAATCCTCGAGTCCGTCGAATCGGTCTATGACCGGACGATTCGCAAAGACGACATCCAGCTATTCAAAGACGCAGGCGGGTTCAACAACGACTGGGAATTGACCGACGCCGCTGCGTTGTACGTCCTCGCGACCGAGGAAGGGTACGACGAATCGCTCGAGGCATTCACGGACGCCATCGCGGAGGAGGGTGGCGGCCTCGAGGCGGCTGAATCCGCAGTCCGGGATCGAATCGGTGCGCGGGCAACCCAACGCGTCACAGAGCGCTGGGATCGCGAGCAGTTGCGTGACGTCTTCCAGCAACTGTATCTCGGTGCGGAGTTGTATCGCGGCCTCGAGGGTGGCGAACCCGACCGCGAGACCCGCGGGTTCATCCACGACGAGCCGATCATCCTCGAGGCTGAAACTCGCGACCGACTGCTCGCCGAGTACGACGTCGGCGTCCTCACTGGCCGCCCGGAGGCTGAAGCCGAGATCGCGCTCGAGCGCGTCGGCCTCGAAGACGCGATTTCGCTCGAGCACCGGTTCACGATGGACGACTGGGAGGAAGGCAAACCACATCCGCGGGCGCTGACGACGCTCGCCGAGCGCTTCGATGCCGAGCGTGTTGTCTTCGTTGGCGATACGTTAGACGACGTCCGAACCGCGACTAACGCCGCCGATGCTGATTCGGAGCGAGAGTATCACGGCGTTGGCGTGCTAACTGGCGGGCTGACTGGCGAGGAGGGACGACGAAAATACGAAGCCGAGGATGCCGCAGCCGTCCTCGAGTCGGTCAACGAGGTGCCCGACCTGCTCGAGGACGCCTAATCGTGGTCGGATACTGATCTATAGTAGCCACTGCAAGTCAATGTACACCTGATCGACAGATGGCTCGGCGATCAGTGTGTAAATAGTTGGTGTTGTCACTATAGACGCCGACGCTGTCACATACTGGCACCTGTCAGTCAGTTCCGCCACGCTCAGGACCCTGTTGCCGAGTGTGGCGCTCCGTGTCGGACTCTGCGGACGGATCTGCCCCTGGTTGGTCGATGGTCGAGGATGGATGAATATCCGACCGTGAATCGGTGGTTGTGGGCAGTCGGACAGCAGTGAGCCAGAAGTTCTCGAACGAGCGGACGAGGTCGACGAACTCGTCGGGTTTGTCGGGTTTCTGAATGGTTGCGTTGGCGTGCAGATCGTACGACCGCGCAATATCTACTTCGGCGTCCGAACTCGTGAGGACGATTACCGGAATCTGTCGCAGCGTCGGTTCAGATTTGATCTCCGAGAGGACGTCTTCGCCGCTGACATCTGGCAGATGGAAGTCGAGCAACACGAGATCCGGGGGTGGACTGTCGGCGTACTCATGTCGCTGGTGAATGTAATCGAGTGCATCCTCGCCGCTCGAGACCGAGACAACGTCACACGCAATACTCGCGTCTGTGAACGATTCGGCAAAGCGCCTGGCGTCACCAGGGTTTGGCTCTACCAGTAGAACGGTCACTGGCTCCTCGAGCGAGGGGCGTTTTTGGGGCATATCGAGACTAGTCGGCCAGTCAGCAAGAGCATCGCGGTGAGGGTCGGGTCGTGGGAAGACGCCGCACTCGAGCCAGCCGACGTGCTCGAGTCGAGAGCCACGGCGGGCACCCGTTTTTTGGTACCTGTTGCTGTATTCTCACGAGAGTCGACTCATGCCCAACGTGCCCCGCACCAACACACTCCCCGGCGAACCGACCTCGCCCTGGCTTGCAGAGACACTCGAGGAGCCACCTGTTGACTCGTCCGCCCCCTCGAGTGATGAACGACCCTCGAGCGAGGAGATACCCCTCGAGCAGGCATTCGGCGCTGACGATGACCCAGTCGATGTCGCAGTGATTGGGGCTGGCATTGCCGGGCTGTCGACCGCATTCGAACTCCGAGAGCAAGGCCAGACCGTGCTCGTCCTCGAGCGCGACCGGGTTGGGACGGGTGTCACCGGCAAGTCGACAGCAAAACTGACGAGCCAACACGGACAGATCTACGATCACCTCACGCGAGAGTTCGGCTCGAGACAGGCACGCCAGTACGCCCAGACACAGGAAGACGCCATCGACACCGTCGAACAGCGAATCGCGGACCTCGGTATCGAGTGTGGGTTCGAACGGGTACCGTCGTATCTCTACAGTAACGAGCCCGATACCATGGAGCGCGAGGCTGAGGCTGCTCGAGCAGCAGGGCTTGATGCGACGTACGTCACGTCCGTGCCGCCGTTCGAGCGCTCGCAGGCCGGCGTCCGGTTCGACGAACAGGCGTGGTTCCACCCCAGAAAGTACCTCCTCGGGATCGCCGACGCGCTGGCCGAAGACGACGACGCGACGATTGCGGAGGGGACCGAAGTGACAGACCTCGAACCGGGATCGCCGTGTCAGATTCGGGCGAACGGACAGCGGGTTCGGGCACGGCAGGTTGTTCTCGCGACTGGCTTTCCGATATTCGACCGAGCGGGCTACTTCGCTCGGATGCATCCGAAACGATCCTACGTACTCGGCGTGCGACTCGACGGACGCCCACCTGAGGGGATGTATTACCGGCCGGGCGATCCCTATCGCTCGGTGCGGACCCACCGCGACGAGGACGGCGAACTGCTGCTCGTCGGCGGCGAAAACCACAAGACTGGACAGGGTGGGTCGACAATTGATCGCTATCAGCGACTGCTGCGCTGGACGCGCGAGCATTTTCCGGTTCGGTCGGTCGAGTACCACTGGTCAACGCAGGATTACGTTCCCGCAGATCAGGTGCCACTCGTCGGTCGTGCCGGCCCGCGAACCGAGAACGTCTCCGTCGCAACCGGCTTTCGCGGCTGGGGAATGACGAACGGCGTCGCAGCGGGCCGGCTGCTCGCGGGCCTGATCGCTGGCGACCAGCCATCGACACGGAGCCTGTTCGACCCGCTTCGATTCACCCCGAAGCCCTCGCTTGGAACGACGCTCACCGAGAACGCAGACACCGCGAGTACGTTCGCAACTGACTGGCTCCAGACGCTGTTCGGCCCCGACCACGCCGCCCTCGAGCCCGGCGAGGGAACCGTCATCCGCGAGGGTGGGAAACCGGTCGCCTGCGCTCGCGATGCCGACGGCGACCTGCATACGACCTCGGCCGTCTGTACCCACATGTACTGTGTCGTCGAGTGGAACGACGCCGAAGGCAGCTGGGACTGTCCCTGTCACGGCTCCCGATTCGACCTCGACGGCGAGGTACTCGAGGGGCCGGCAACCGACCCGTTACCGACTCGAGACACCCAGTCGGAGCGATAGCGTCGGCCCCGGCTGTAGAATAGTAGTGTCGGATTCGAACCGCTAGTCGGTACTAGTGTTCAGTAGGATAGACAATCACAAACACATGTAGCAGAGATATTTATTTAAACTCGCTGTGAGAACTCGAAAAAGATCGCTGGTGACCAGAACGATTCGGACGCTCCGGACGACTGCTGGCTCGATACTCGCTGAAATCGGCGCAGCCGTTGGGACGTTCGTCGCGTTCACCTGGCTCACCGGCCACCTCGTGATCGCCGGCAGTCGCCTTCTCGAGTGGTCGACAGCCGATAGCTGGGTTCCCGAAGCGGGGCTCTGGATCGGCGTCCTCGCAGTCGCTACAACAGGAACGATTTGGCTCGAGCACGGCGGCTCTCGATACCTGCGTGCGAACGCACACGCCGGCCGGGACTTTGCCTGGCTCGGCGTCTGCTATCTCCCCATCTTGTTCTTGCCCGCTGGCTATGCACTCTGGACTCTCGTCGACGGTCCCGGTTTCCTCATCAATCTCTATCTCGCTGCGTGTGTGCTCTGTGCCGGCTGGCTCGCGTTCGACGGTGGTCTCGAGCGACTGTCACTCGAGACGGCACAGTTCGGCTGGGCGTTTCTCGTCGTGTTGTGTGCCGTCCTCGCTGTCGTCACGCTCGAGTCGTTGCTCTCGCTCAGTAGCATTCTCGAGACACTGCTTGGCGCGTGGATTCTCGAGCCAACAGTCGGTGCAGTCGCTGCGGTAAGTATCCAGTTGCTCGCGCTACACGTTGGCTTCGGCGAGGCGCCGTGAGGAGTATTGTCACTCCGAAGCGTCGGCAGCCCATTCGAGAACCCCCGGATACTCCGCGATGAGCCCATCGACACCGGCAGCCTCGAGTTGGGCAGCCTGCTGCCAGGTCTCGACGGTCCAGACGTTGACGGCTCGCCCCTCCGCATGGGCAGTCTCGAGGACGTCGACAGCGGGTTCGCTGGCGGTGAAACCCGCATAGGCGGTGCTCGAAAGCGCTGTCTCGGCGATGACGTTTCTGGGTGGATGGATCGCCTCGCAGTCGTAGCGACGAGCAAGTTCCAGTCCGGCCTCGAGGTCATCCCAGACGAGCGGGGCGACCCCATAGTGGGGCGTGACGTCACGAACCGCTGCGAGTGCGCCTTCACAGAACGTCGAGAAGAGCACCTCACCACCGAACACAGCCTCGACACAGTCATCGACGACGCGCTCGACGAACGGCTGCCAGACAGCCTGGCGCTCCTCGCGTGTGGCAGCGTCGAGAGCCTCACCGACACGCAGTTCGGTTGGCGCACAGCCCGGATTCTTCAGTTCGACGTTAACGCCGACGGTGTCCGGAATCGCCTCGAGCAGTGTCCGAAGCGTCGGGACGGATTCGTCAGTGCCGAGGACGCTGGTTTCTGCGAGCGCCTCGAGCGAGGCGTCCCAGACGGGACCCGTCGCGTCGGTCAACGGGCGGCCATCACGTCTCCCATCGAGTGCGGTGTCGTGGATGACAACCGGTGTTCCGCAAGCGGCGGGCTGGACGTCGATTTCGATCATCGTCGTCGCGTCGTGACCGGCCGCACGAACGGCCGCGCCAACGGTGTTTTCGGGGGCGATGCCGGCATAGCCGCGATGGGCGATGAGTGAAGGACCGCTCATACAGGCTTCTCAACGTGATGAATAGTATAACTCACTCTCACAGAGTCGTGTTCGAGGGCACGTCGGCACATTCTTGCCATTCATTCACAACGGTTGGGAGCAAGACCGTTGCTATGACCGAGTCACCGCTCGAGGAGATCGAACGCCAGCTCAATCGGGCAACGGAACTCGAGACCGAGGACGCGATGACCCTCATCCGTGAGACACAGGATCGACTCGAGTCGCTGGAGGGCGACTCGAGCGTCGATGCGAAACGCCGGACGGAACTCGAGGAGCGAGTGCAACAGCGCCTGCGAGCGGTCAGTGAGCGTGATGCCTACGATGGCGGGCTTGGGTCGGCGATGAATCCGACGGATGACGACGCGCCCTGAGACGACTGGTGAAATCGACGCCGATCCCAGCACGTGCAACGGCTGAAATGAGAGCCTACAGGCCGAAACAACGTGTTTCCTCGCGAAACGGTACGCGGACTTTTGCGTGTCTTGACGACTCTACAAGAGTATGACGCGACCAACGCGACGACGGGTGCTCCACGGAGTCTCAACTGGCACCGTCGTCCTCGGAACAGCGGCCTGGACGCGGACTCGAGACCGTGGAACATCTACTGCCACAGCAGCGGCCGGTGACGACGTCACCGCGCTCGAGGATGCAGCCACTGACGCACTCGAGGTATCGATTCGCGAGACAAATGCGCCGGTCGGCGCGGGCGAGTATCTCGATGTGACCGCTGAGATCGAGAATACGAGCGCATCGAACGTCCGGACCGACGTCGACCTGCTCGTTGGCGAGGATCGGACCCAACTCAGTCGCATCACGACGACGGTCGAGGCGGGCGAGACACACACGATGACGCTCGGCTTTTACACCTATCCGGTGCCGACTGACGACGAGTTTCCGATCCGGGTCGCAGTCGAGGGCGACGCGGCCAACGAGATGGTCTCCGTCGTCGGTGCATCGTTTCTGTCGGATGGGAGCCCCGATCCGTCGGAGACGGTCAGCGTCCAGCCGGACACAACCGTCATGTTCGAGGCCGTCCCCGTCGATCCGGACGAATCCCAGCAGACGGTCTGGTGGGTCGACGGCGAGCAGGTCGGTGCACTGGGTGGTCCCTGGCAGTGGGAGTATCTACAGGAAACCGGCGCACACTTTGCCCAGGAATCGTTCGAGACGCCCGGCACGCACGACGTCGCCGTAGCCATACTCCCGCACGACCGCGAAGAAACCTACACGCTCCACTGGGAGGTCGAGGTGACCAACGGCGGCTGGCACGCACCGACAGTCGAAGCACTCCAGCCCGCCCTCGGCACCGTTCCCGCACGCGGCGATGAGATTACCTTCGAACTCGAGGCGAGCGATCCAGCGACCAGCCTCGAGCGCGTTGTCTGGTGGCTCACGCAGGCCGACGTGATCGTGGGAACGAGCGACCTCAGCGGCACGAGGGACACGGCACAGCTCACGACGGATTCGACCTGTCACACCTGCCATGTCGTCCCATGGGTGATCTGTGCGGACGGCACCGTCGCCGAACTGGACGGCGAGTGGCAACTCGAGATGGTCGAGGATGACGACGACAACGGCGACGAGCAACCCGGCCCAACGCTCGACCTCTCGATCCGACACGCAGACTCGCCCGTCGACGCGGGCGAGTATCTCGAGGTGATCGTCGACATCGAAAATACCGGCTCTGAGATAGGTGAGGACGTCCTCGAGCTAGTCGTGGGCCACGACCCCGAGGTGCTTGACACACAGGAGATCATCGTCGAACCGGGCGAGACCGGCGCGGCGACGCTTGGCTTCGAGACGTATCCGACACGGCAAGACGAGGAGTTTCCGGTTCGGGTGGTCGGGGCCGACGACACCGTCCAGACGACCGTGCAAGTGTTTTCACGGTAACCGTTCGAGTCGGCTGTCCGCGTCCGGATCCTGTGCTTTTATCCTGATTTCGCTCAGAGTGGCCAGTATGCGACTTGCACTGCTCGGCGGGACCGGAGACTTTGGGGAAGGGCTGGCGCTTCGGTTCGCTCGCGACACCGATCACGAAATCCTCATCGGCTCGCGCGACCCGGAACGCGCCCGCGAGGCCGTGACAGCGTACGAAGACACCCTCGAGACCCACGGCGCGTCCGGCTCGATCAAGGGCTTTACCAACGAAATGGTCGCGGACAGAGCCGACATCGTCGTCCTCGCAGTCCCGCCGTACTACGTCGGTGACACGGTTGACGCGATTGCAGACAAACTCGATGGCGATACGATTCTCGTCTCGCCCGCTGTCGGCATGAAACGCGATGAAAACGGCATGCACTATCACTCTCCGCCCGCCGGCAGCACGACCGAACTCGTCGCGAATCGCGCACCTGCGGGCACCCCCGTCGTCGGCACCTACCATAACCTTCCTGCGAACACCCTCGCCGACCTCGAGACCGAGATTGACTTCGACACTCCCGTCGTCGGCGACACAGACGCCGTCCAGATGGTTATTTCGCTCACAAACGAAGTCGAGGGCCTCCGCGGACTCGCGGCTGGTCCACTCGCGAACGCGCGCGAAGTCGAGAGCCTCACCCCGCTCGTGATCAACATCACGAAATACAACAGCGAACTGGATGAGGCCGGCGTGAAGTGGGTCTAAAGAAAACAGCGAGAGTTCCACGGGTCACCCGACCCGTGGTCGTTTACCGCCGGGGCGCGTAGAGGTAGTATATATCGTTGTGACTCCCGACAGGACGCAAAAACCGAAGACGGGTCGTCGGCAGAAAACTTACGCGCCAGCCGTCTCGAGGGCGTCTTCTAAGTCTTCGCGCTGAGTGACACCGACGAATCGCTCGACGATGCCGTCGTCGTTTTCGATAATCAGCGTTGGCAGCGAACGGACCTGATATTCGTTTGCCAGATCCTGCTGTTCGTCGACGTTTACTTTCTCGACTTCGAAGCGGCCATCCCAATCGTCCTCGAGGTCCTCGAGGATGGGATCCTGCGTCTTGCAGGGGCCACACCAGTCCGCGTAGAAATCCTTAAGCGTAACAGTCATGCAGTCATCGCTACGTTGCTACCCGTCGCGCATAAGGGTTTCCCAGTCGTAATCGTTTGCCGCGACCTCGGGCGAGAGCGTGTTATCCCCTCCGCTGGAGGGATATTGCGGACTCGAGTGGAGGTAGATGCAAGGACGAAAGATTTAGTTTCGGGGACCCATACACACGAGTATGGATAGAGGACAGAACTCTGGCGGCTTGATGTCCAGTGCCGGACTGGTCCGGTACTTCGACGCGGAAGACTCGAATGCGATCTTGCTCAACCCGAAAACGATCATCGCGAGCGGCGTCCTGCTGGGCATTCTCGTCCAGTTGCTGACGTGGGTTGCCGTTGCCCCAATCGCGTAGGCTCGGAACAAGACTCGACGGACGTGACGCGACACTTTTCCCGCCGCTGTTCATACGCCGGAGTATGTCACTGACCGCTGGCGTCATCGCCGTCCAGGGCGATGTCTCCGAACATGCCGCCGCCATCGAGCGGGCGGCCCGCGCACACGGCTACGAGATCACCGTCCACGAAATCCGCGAGGCCGGCATCGTCCCCGACTGCGACCTGCTCGCGATGCCCGGTGGCGAGTCGACCACGATCTCGAGGCTGATTCATAGCGACGGCATTGCCCCCGAAATCGTCGCCCACGTCGAGGCAGACAAGCCGCTGCTTGCGACTTGTGCCGGCCTGATCGTCGCCTCGAGTGATGCGGCCGATGACCGCGTTGAAGAACTCGAGTTACTGGACGTGACCGTTGAGCGCAACGCCTTCGGCCGGCAGAAGGACAGTTTCGAAGCGCCGCTAATCGTGGATGGCCTCGCCGAGGACGACCCCTACCCTGCAGTATTCATCCGTGCACCAGCAATCGACGCCGTCGACGACAGCGACGCCGAGGTCCTCGCGACGTGGGACGACCGCCCGGTTGCGGTCAAACAGGGGCCAGTCGTCGCCACCGCGTTCCACCCGGAACTGACGCCCGACGACCGGATTCACGAACTTGCCTTTTTTGCGAACGACGACGCGGTCATCGGTGATGCAGACCGAGCAGAGAGCGTCTAACCTAAACTAGCTCAGCGGTTGCGCTCGAGAAAGTCCTCGAGCGCAGCTTCGGCCTCCTCGAGGTCGTCGTATTCGGTGATCGTCACGGCGTCGTTGCCCCGGATCATCGCCGAGAGGTCGTGCGTCGAGTCCGGGCGATACAGGCAGTGAACGGGCTTCTCCCAGGCAACCGCACGACCGAGTTCGTAGCCGACGCCGAGACTCGGCGTCGTCACCTCGGCGACGACGACGTCAGCCTGCTCGAGCCAGGTCACGTCCTGGTCGTGAATATCGCCGTCGGTGAGTCCCTGTTCCTGTTCGACTGCTTCGACATTTTCAGTTCCAACGTGTTCAGTGAGGACGGTGCCATGAGTCTCGAGACAGTCGATGAGGGCTGCGTACAGGTCGACATCGTCGCGACCGCCGCGGATCGAACCGCTGAAGAAAATATCCATACTCGAGTCGATCAGCGCGGTCGGAATATCGGTTGCGATTCGGTCGGAGCGGCCGCGGCTGGCCGTATGCATGCATTCGCGACCGGACTTGTTTTCCCGCTCGCCCGCAAGCACTGGTGTATGCAGGCATCTATCGACGCGGTTCGCGTCGCCGGGACCCAGCAGGGACCGATACCGGTCGTGGTCCTCACAATTGAGGGCGAAGACGATGTCGTCCCCATTTTCATCGGCTTCAGCGAGGCGACGAGCATCGCCCGCGGCCTCGAGGCCGAAGATATCGGCCGGCCGATGACACACGACCTGCTGTTGGACGTCGTCGAAGAACTCGGCGGGCGGATCGACCGCGTCGTCGTCAGTGAAATCGACGGCAGCGGCGTTGGCGAGGGTGGCACCTACATCGCTGATCTCCACGTCGAGACGCCACGCGGGGAGACCGTGATTGACGCCCGCCCGAGCGATTCACTCGCGCTCGCGGCACGGACGAACGTCGAAATCGACGTCACAGAGGCAGTCTTCGAAAGTAGTCGAGACGACAGCGCAAAGTTCGCGGAACTCGAAGATATCCGCAACGTACCCGGTGACCTATAGATGGATGACACACTCGCCGAGCTATTTGACGTAATCGAAGACCGCAAAGAGACGCTCCCTGAGGACTCCTACACCGCCTCGCTGTTTACCCACGAGAAAGGCGAAAACGCCGTCCTCGAGAAACTCGGCGAGGAATCGACGGAACTCGTACTCGCCGCGAAAGACGACGACCACGACGAAATCGCCTACGAAGCCGCCGATATCGTCTACCACATGCTCGTCTTGCTCTCGATGAAAGACATGGATCTCGAGGACTTGGAGGCCGAACTCGAGGCACGCCGGTAAGATCCGTTCAACAGCGCGGCGCTTGCACTCGCTACTCTCATTTTCATTGGGTCGGTCGATGACGGTGCAGTGCAATGGCACTGCAACAACTCGAGCACGCAGACGACCAGATGCAAGAGTGTATCGACAACTGTCTCGAGGCCGCACAGGTCTGTGAGTGGTGCGCTGATGCCTGTGCGGGCGAGGGCGAAGAGATGGCCCGCTGTATCCGACTCTGTCGGGACGTCGCGGATATCGCGTCGCTGCACGCACGGTTCATGGCCCGAAACTCGGGGTATCACGCGGAACTGGGCGAACTCTGTGCGGATCTCTGCGAGGCGTGTGCTGAGGAGTGCAGCCAGCACGATCACGACCACTGTCAGGCCTGTGCGGAAGTGCTGCCGGAGTGCGTCAACAGTTGTCGCGAGATGACCGCGAGTTGAGCAGCATGTCGGTTCACTCGAGTGAGTGGAGCGATCAGTAGCGAGTATGGGTTTGTGAGCGAGACGACTCCGGGTTGGCGTTGAGCACGCCGCCGATAGCTCCTGCAATCGCGCTCTCGAGTGCCATGACGAATGAAACGAGCACCACGACGGCAAAGATGCCAATGCCGGCGATGCCCGAAAGCGCGCCACCGAGTGGGCCGCCAGCCCAGCCGACGATGCCAACGATGAACGCGATTGCGAGTCCGGCGACGATCCCACCGAGCGCGCCGGCGAGCAGGCCGTGCCAGAAGCCCCGCAGGAGTCCGCCACCGGCGATGTAGCCAGCGACAAAGCCACCGAATAGTCCGGCGGCGAGTTGTCCGATTCCGGGGACGGCGACGCCGAGCACGCCGACAACGGTTGCGACGAGAAAGCCAATAATGACGGCCCGCCAGTTGGTCATAGCCGTCTAAAGGGCTGGCATCCAGATAAACGACTCGCCGTCTGGCGTGCGCCAGAACGTGACGACCTCGAGAATCGGGGATGCGAACGGATAATCAGCGACGGATCGAGACAGTTGCACCCACAGGAAGTCGACATCGCTGCGCGCGTAAGTCGAAACACCGACACACGGATCGAACGGCCTTTTATGATTGGGGCCGCTAGACCGAGTATGATTTTCGAAGACCTTCCGACGACGCCCACGTCGGAAGAGCTGATTGACAAGGCGTTCTCGCGGGCAGCACGGTCAGGCAACGCAAAACGCGGCCTCGAGGCCCAGCAGTCGATGCTCCAAACCGCGGCAAACATCATGTCGGATAACCTCGAGAACGTGGTCACGGCGTGGCCCGATTTCGAGTACGAAGACGACGTCCATCCGTTCTACTACGAACTGGCCGACGCCATCGTCGACGTCGACCGGCTCCGACAGAGCCTCTCGGAGGTAATGTGGGCCAGCCGGAAAACGCGCGAGATTCACGAGGAGTACCAACCACGTCTCCGGAAAACGGACACCGACACGGCGCGCAAGCACCGCAAGCAGGCCTTCGCGCGACTGGCGGATATCGTCGAGCAGGTCGATGACGAACTACTGTATATCAACAAGTCGCGTAACGACCTGCGCGACCTGCCGGAGATCAACCCCGATGAGCCAACCATCGTCGTCGCCGGCTACCCCAACGTCGGCAAGTCCTCGTTTGTCAACGACGTGACGAACGCCCGCGGCGAGACCGCATCCTATCCCTTCACGACGAAAGGGATCGGCCTCGGTCACTTCGAACACGAACGGCTTCGCTACCAGATCGTCGACACGCCGGGACTGCTCGACCGGCCACCAGCCGAGCGCAACGAGATCGAATCACAGGCCGTCAGCGCCGTCGAACACCTCGCAGACTGCATGCTCGTGATGGTCGATCCGAGCGGCGAGTGTGGCTACCCGCTTGCCTCCCAACTCGAGTTACGCGACTCGATTGCCGCCCAGTTCGAGACCGTCCCCGTACTCACAATCGCGAACAAGACCGACCGCAGAGAGGTCTGGGACGACCAACTCGAGGACCTCGAGGCCGACTTCGAGATGAGTATTGAGACTGGCGAAAACGTCGAGACCGTCCTCGAGGCAGCAGTCGAGGCAGTCGATTACGAGCCGGAATTGCCGTTCGACGGCTAAGGCGAGAACGATGGTGACGAGTCGATGAAAAATCCGGGTATCCTCTGGATGCTGCAGACGGCCGCCGGGTTCTCGATGGCCGGCCCGATGTTCGTCGTTGGCCTCGAGTTCGTCCGGACCGGGCGGACCGCGGCCGGAATTGGCTTCTTTGCAATGGGAGCGTTCGCGCTGTATCTCCCGACGTTTCTGGTCAACCGCTTCACCGGTCGTGTGCGCCGAATCGGCGGCCCGCGGACGTGGGTCGCGCGCCGCCTCGGACGGACATCGGAGTCCGAGTCCGACCAGGCAGCCGACGATCCATCAGAGGCCGACTCGAGGTCGGGAGCACAGACTGGAGAGACCGATTCCAGACACTCGAGTCCGAGTCTGCTCGAGCGACTTCGCAGGCGATAACGAGACAGTTGTTCTGGAACGTCACGAAAAAGCAGCGCCGGAGTGTCGGCAGGTCAGCGCTCGACCGTTTCGAAATAGCGAATTTCGACAGCGACAGTCTCGTCGCTATGGCGATTGATGTGCTCGTGGATTTGATCCGCGAGTTCCGGCGGTGACTCACCTGCTGGGCCGCCAATCGTCACGACGACGCGCTCCGGGCCAACGAAGGGGTAGTCGTCATCCATGACGACCTCGAACTCGAGGAGTTGGTACTCGGCAAACTCTTCTTCGGAGAGGATCATCTCGACTTCCTCGCGGGCGTTTTCTTCGAACGACGCGGCGACGAACGAGGTGTAGGTAATCGCGCCGAGAAAAAGCGCGAAGATGAGCACGATGCCGGCAAGCCCGATCACACGGCGGCGGACCCGCTGTTCGGTCTGACCGATTGAAAACAAGTTCTCGGGTCGGTAGCCGGTGTACCAGAGGGTGAGCAAGCCGGCGAGGTTCACCGAGAGGACGTTTACCAGCACGAGAACCGTCGAGCCGATTGCAGCCGACGGCTGGCCCCACGCAATTGCGATGCCAGCCGCCGCAGCGGGCGGAATCAACGCGGCAGCGATCATTACGCCGACCAGCGCGACGGAGGTACCCGTTGCGATGCTGATAATCCCCGCGACGCCGGCTCCGAGCGCAATCGCCAGCGAGAGTAGATCCGGCGCGAGTCGTTCCGAAATCTCGTCGACGGACCCGATCTCGAGGCCGGGCGGAACGATGTTGGTTATCCGAACCAGCCAGGCGAAGATGGCCGCGGCGCTGATCGCGAGGAGAACGCCGAGAATCTGATACAGAAGGCTTTCACGAAACAGCTCTTCGTCGTCGATGACCGAGCCGACACAGAGACCGAGTGCTGGCCCGATCAGCGGCGCGATCACCATCGAGCCGACGACGACGGCCGGCGAGTCGAGGAACAACCCCGCGGTTGCGACGACGGCGCTGATGATCGTCATGATCGCATAGACGGCAAACGTCGGCGTCAGCGACTGGGCTTCGGCCTGTAGTTCCTGACGCGAAATGCGGTCGGAATCGACGTCACCATTTTCGTACTCGTCTCGGAGGGCTTCGAACCGTCGTGACACGACCGTTTCAGCGTCGACGACGACCGTGTATGCATCCTCGTTGACGCCAGCGTCCTGTAGCTCGTCAAGGACGGGTTCGACAGCGGGTGCAGGTAACGGAAAGTACACGACGCCCGCGTACTCGCGATTGCTGTTCTCGTCAGTCAACACGTAATCGATCTCTCGGTCGTCTAACGCCTCGAGGATCGTCTCCTGCTTTCCCGTCGGAACCGTCAGCTGTACGAGCCGCACGTCTCTGGCTGAGAACCCCTGGGGTCATAACTTCGGCTCTTTTGTCGTCTCTGGGCACACGAGTCAGTCCCTCGTCTCCGGACGGAAAACGACCACCACAACTACTATCTGTAAACTCACTGTACTGACAGCATGCATCGACGCCTCGCTCCCTGGTTCGGTCTGTTCGTGCTGGGACTCGCCGCCAGCGGTCTCGTCGGTTTCGGACTCGAGGCGCTTACGGAGCCACTGATTGCACTCGGCGTTGGTGGACTCATGATTGTCGGTGTGCTGTCGATCCTCGGTGGAGTCCGCTCGTCAGTCTCGATTGGGCCGTACACGGTTCCGTGGAACACACTGCTCGGTGGGGCAGACGGCGTTCTGGCGGTCAGTATCATCGCATCGGGGCTTCACACAGCCATCATCGTTGACGGGACAGCACCGCTCCTGTTCAGCGTGGCAGCCATCATCGGTGGCATCTCGCTGGGCTGGTTCGGCGTACAGACTGCCCGCGAGACGCGCCACGTCGACCTCGAGGCGACACCCTCCCGCAGACGGCTCGTTGGCGTGTTCGCACTCGCGATTGGCTCCATCGGGATCGGACTCATTCTTGCAATGGTCGTGTGACTCGAGCGGGCGACTTGAACACACTGCGTATAAACGGCTGACGAACCTAGGTGGCGCTATGTTTGAGAATCGCCCCAATCGCGAGGCCGAGGTCGCACTCGTCGGTCGCTCGAACGTGGGCAAGTCGACGCTCATGCGCGAGATAACCGGCCACAGCTTCGACACCGGCGGCAAGCCCGGTGTGACCCGCAACCCGAACCACTACGACTGGAACGCCGAGGACTTCGTCATCACGGATTTGCCCGGCTTTGGCTTCATGAGCGGCGTCGAAGAAGACTACCGCGAGGAGATCAAGACCAACATCGTCCACTATCTCGAGGACTATGCCGACAACATCCTCGTCGCAATTTTGGTCGTCGATGGCAAGAGCGCCATCGATATCATCGACCGCCACTCGGGGCCGGACGAGATCCCCTACGACGTGGAAATGTTTCACTTCCTGCGGGAGCTGGACATTCCGACCGTCGTCGCCGTCAACAAGATGGATAAGGTCGATGACAAAGACGAGCGGCTGAACGAACTCTGTGATCGACTCGGGCTCTACCCACCCTGGAAGCAGTGGCAAGAAATTATCGCGCCGATCACCGCCAAACGCGGCCAGATCGACGCGCTCAACGAGGCCGTTCGCGACCAGCTCCACGAACAGAATCGGGACGATCTCTACAAGTTCTTCTAAAACGGGCGCTGGCGCGCTCGAGCGGATGGGCGGACCCACAGCGCCGACCCCACACCCTATCTCGCTCGAGGCCGAAGCATCAATAATGGTCTCAGAGACGTCCGGGATTCACCACGTGACGGGCATCGTCGGTGACGCGCAGGAAGCGATTGAGTTCTACACCGGCGTGCTCGGACTGCGCCTCGTCACGCAGACGGTGAACTTCGAGGACATCCTCCAGCATCACCTCTACTTCGGCGACGCGGCCGGAACGCCGGGAACGGTCCTGACCGTCTTTCCCGACCCCTACGGCGACGACGGCCGCGTTGGTCGACCACAAGTCGAATCAGTCTCGTTTCTGATCTCCGAGGATAGCCTCCCCTACTGGCAGAACAGACTCGAGGACCACGACATCGAACTCGAGCGACGTGAACGCTTCGGCGACACCGTCGTGCAGTTTCAGGATCCGGTCGGTACTCACCTCGAGTTGGTCGCCCGACCGGCCACAGAAATCGATGCGAGTGCCCTCGAGTCGTGGGAATACAGCCCAGTCCCCCTCGAGCACGCACTCCGTGGTATCGACGGCGTCACGACACTCTCGGTCAATCCCTACGCGACGGCGAGCCTGCTCGAGACGCTCGGATTCGAGTACGTCGCCGAACAGGGCGAGCGCGTCCGGTACGAAGCCCCAGGGCGGCGAGCGACGCGAGTGGATATCCTGACTCGAGACGGTCCCTACGGCCGCGAAGGGCAGGGAACACACCACCACGTCGCCGTCCGCGTCGAACACGAAGACGAGTTACACGAGTGGCGCGACCTGTTCGACGACCGCGGCTACGACGTCTCACGCGTCAAGGATCGCCACGTCTTTCACTCGCTGTACGTCCGCGAGCCGGGTGGCGTGCTCGTCGAGTTGGCGACCGAGACGGGTGGCGTTGCCCTCGACGACGGCGACCGGGCAGCCGAACCCAGCATCGAACTCGTACTTCCTGAGTGGTTCGAACAGGACCGAGATCTGATCGAGAGTCAGTTGCCAAAACTACACCTTCCGGAGACGATATCGAAGTGAAACGATGAGCGATACTCGCCGCCTCGAGTCCGTTTCCGGCCCCCACCGCGGCCAGCCGATGGTGACGGCGGGTGCGCCCGCGATGGCCGCCGACGCCGCGCTCGTGCTCTGTCACGGCCGCGGCGCAACTGCACAGGGTGTCGTCAACCTCTTTTCACCGACCCATCGCCACGGCGTGACCGTCCTCGCGCCAAACGCCGAGCGCAGTCGCTGGTATCCTCGCCGTGCAACCGCAGCGCGAGCCGAGAACGAACCCTGGCTCACCTCGAGCGTCGAGTGCGTCGGCGCAGCACTCGAGGCCGCGCGAGCGGTCGATGTGCCCCCGGAACGAACCGTCATCGGTGGCTTCTCGCAGGGTGCCTGTGTCGCCGCGGAGTTCCTCCGCCGAAATCCACGGCGCTACGGCGGTCTGTGCTGTCTTTCGGGTGTGCTCCCTGGCTCGAGCGATGACGACTGGAAAATTGCAGGCGCGCTCGAGGGAACGCCAGTACTGCTCGGCTACGGCGAGGACGACCCACACGTCAGTTCCAAGCGAGTCGTACGGACTGCCCGCACGTTCGCGGATGCAGGTGCCAACGTCGACGAGCGAGCCTATCCCGGCGTCGGCCACGAAGTCACCGACAACGAGTTCGACGCCGTCCGGGCGATGCTCGAGGCGCTGCTCGCAGACGACACCTGATCATCACTCACCGCTCGAGTCCGGTGCGAGCCCCTTTTCACGTAGCTCCTCGAGTGCCTCGTCCGTCTTCTCGAGGTCTGTAAGACCCATTCCCTCGAGTACGTGGTCTGTCTTCGTAAACTGGATCTCCTCGTAGTCGACGACCTGTACCCGGTTTCCCCACGGATCGTGAAACTCGAGGCCAGGAGCGTCGAGTTGGTCGATCTCGAGGTCTTTGAGTCGGCGCTCGACGGCAGCCGCGTCGTCGACGACCAGCCCGAAATGACGGGCGTCGTCGGTCGCCTTGTCCGCTGCGTCAGTCTCTGCGAGCGCGATAAACTGATCGCCCATGTCGATGAAGGCCTTCGTGTCACCGCGGCCCCGGAGGTCGAAGGCGAATAGCGAGTCGTAAAACGCGAGCGCCTCGTCGATGTCGCCGACCTCGAGTGCGACGTGGTTGGTCCCAACGAGACGCGCGCGGTCGGGCGCTGTGCTCTCGAGGTGGTCTGCAGAACCGTTGGGAGCCTCGTCGTCAGCATCGGACTCAGCGTCAGTCACCATAGTACTCGAGCCAACGAGGCCGAATCCAGTAATGGCTGTGCTGGAGTGTGCACACACGGACATCACGAAAATGGGGTGAAACAGGATCGAAAAACGACCCTGCTGTGTTTGCGATAGGCTACCGACTGTTACTGCGGGGCGGCTTCCGTATCCTCGACCGTCTCGAGTTGCTCGAGTGCCTGAATCACGTCGCGGCGGTAGTTCTCGACAGGTGAGTCGTACCGGTCACGGACCATCTCGGCGTACTCGTTGGTCGGGGCGGTCGACCCGCTCTCGGGTGCTTCCTGTTCGGCTTCCCACTCTCCGAAGGCCTCAATGCGGTCGAGCGTCCGTTCGGCGGTTTCGACGACCCAGCGGTCGCGGGTGGCGTCGTCGACCACGGTGATGTTCTCGGGTCGCAACGAGACGTTGACCGTGCCGTCTTCGGTCTCGTAGGTTCGGGGCTTCCCGACGACGGAGACGTACGCTGGCGGCTCCGTGTCGCGAAGTGCCGAGGCGGCTTCGGGCTGGTACTGGCCGGCGTAGACGAAGAACGTCCCTGTCGGGTCGACGACCCGGCCCCGCCAGTACTCGCTGTCCTCGCCGACATCTTCGGTTTCCGTGAGAGTGCCGACGACGAAGACGCGGTTTGCGCGGTCCCCCGTCGGCAAGAGCGCGTAGTTTGGCGCGCGTTCGTCGTCGCTTTCTTTGAACGAATACGTCGCGTCGTTGAATTCGGAGGCGAAGACGCGGCGGGCGACTTCGCGGGTGAGTTCTGCCTGAGACATTTACATCGACCTCGCTTTGATCAGCAACTGTTCTGCATCCGCTGGCCCCTCGAGTTCCTCGACCTCGTCAGCCAAGACGTACCGGCCGAAGGTCGGCCCCTCGATTCGGTAGTAGGTGCCGACGATGTCGTCTGCGATCTCGTCGGCAACAATGGTCGTGTCTAAGGCGTCCATCGCCATGTCCTTGGCCTCCTCGAGGCTGAGTCCCGTCAGGTCCTCGGTGGCTTCCTTGTTGAAGATGACCTCGTGGGCGTCGATGCCGTCGTCGACGACGGCCTTGATGCGGAGGTCGAACTCGCCTTCGACCTCGCCGTGTTCGTTACAGCGACCGTTCTGGAGAACGCGGGTACAGTCCTCGTGCGGGCACCGCTTGATCAGGCCACTCCCGCGTTGCATGTCGACGAGCGCGCCTTCGACGACGCTGGTGTCGTCGCCGACTTCGATCTCTTCGTCACGCTCTTCGACGATGGTCGTCGAGTTGAGTTTGACCGAGTACCGGCCCTGATACTCGTCAGTGACGATGTTTTGAAGGTCGTAGACACCGCCTTCCTCGAGCGCGGGCAGGTCGGATTTGGCCCACTTGGTGAACTTGATCGTTCCCGTCGGGTCGCCCAGCAGGCCGACCTGTGCGACGGAGTCGCTGCGTGGGTCCCACAGCTCGATCACTTTCGCGGTGAGGTCGATCCACTCCTCGGGTTCGTCAACGTCTTCGATGTTGACGGCCTCGCTCGAGCCACTCGAGATATCCTCGCGCTCGAGACCGGCCTCCTCTAAGTAGTGGTTGGTGACGCTTCGTCGTGCCTCGTCCATGGGTACTTTGTACTCGTCGACGAGCGTCGTGAGTCGCTCTGCGATGTCGTCGACGCTAACGTCTATGTGGTCCGAAAACTGGTCGTGTATGTCGTCCGCATGCTGTCGTACGTCGCTCATTGTGTCACGCCTCCTCTTTCGTTTCATTGGGAGGCATACCACTATTCGCGCCCAATAGTATTTAAATTGCCGCAACCGTGGTGAAAGTGAACAGCGGCGGTACAATCGCCCGAAGGCGGCTAGATAGGAGTTCGGTTCGGCCGTTACTCGTCGTCGCCGTAGGCCGACAGCGACTGGTCCGTTCGGTCGGTCTGGTGGCTGGTTGCGACGCCCGCGAGGTGGGGCGCTTCTGGAACGATCAGTTCCTCGCAGGCGGTCCGGCAGGCGTTCTTGCTGCCGGGCAGACAGAAGACGGGCGTGTCGACGGCGATGCCGGCCGTCGCGCGCGAGGCCATCGCCCGCGTGCCGACCTCGTCCCACGACAGCGACCGGAACAACTCGCCGAAGCCGGGCAGTTCGCGCTCGAACAGCGCGGACGTGGCCTCCGGCGACACGTCGTCAGCGGAGACGCCCGTTCCGCCGGTCGTGATCACGACGTCGATATCCCGGCGCGCGACGAGTCGTCGGACCGCCGTGCGAATCGCAGCGTAGTCGTCCCGAACGAGCACGCGCTCTTGGACCTCGTGGCCCTCAGCCTCGAAACACTCTTCGACGGTGTCGCCGCCCGGATCGTCCGGCGCTTTTTCGTCGGACTGGGCGCGCGAGGTCGAGACCGTGACAATCCCGACGTAGAGGGGATCGATGATGTCGTGGCCGTGATGGTCGGTGCCGCGTCGCTCGTCTCGGTCGGTTGGCATGCGTACACGTCCGCATCCCAGTGCCATAAGATTCCGCCGTTTGCGTCGCTCGAGTGCGTCGCCGGGCGCAGCTGCCGTAAACCCACCCGCTGTCGCCGCCGTTCGGAACGTTTTACTGCCACTCGAGCAACCTGTTCCCCAGATGGTCACTCGAGCCGTATCCGAACGCATCCCCCGTCCCGTGGCGTTCGTGCCGATTTTCATCGGAAACCTGGTGCCGCTGGTCGGCGTGCTCGAGTTCGGCTGGGACCCGGCGACGCTGGTCGTCATTTACGCGCTCGAGGTGTTGCTCGCGTTTCCGCTCGCCGCGGGGAAGGCGCTGTTTGCGGGGAAGCCGCCGCGAATCGAGGACTTGGAGACGGACGACGGCGAGAGCGACTCGAGCGTCGTCGGCGTTGGCAACACCGAACTGGCACAAAAGCGCGGGAGCGTCACGCTCACGTGGTGGCTCCCGCCGGTTTACCCGCGGAACCTGCCGTTTATCGGCGCGTTGCTGTTCGCGACCGTGTGGTCGACGCTCTTTATCGTCGGCTTGCTGTCCGAGGTTGCAGTCGGCGAGGCCCTCGCGCGCCCGGAGGTCTGGCTCAGCGTCGCGGCGCTGGTGAGCGGACAGGTCATCGAGACCTGGCGCGACTATTTCCGCGGCGGACGCTACGAGACGACCTCGCCGTACGCCGTCATCGAAACCCCGGCGCGACAGGCGTTCTTCCTGATTTTCGTCCTGTTCGTCGTCGCGGAAGCCAGCGGTGCCGTCGTCCTCGGCGCGTTCGTCGCCGTGAAACTGCTCGTCGACTGGTCGGCGTTTCGCGCGACCAACGGCGGTGGCGGGCGACTCACCGGCTGGCTCTCTGGTCCAGACGACGAGGGCGAACCCCTCGAGGCGCTGGCTATCCCCGAGGGCGAACCGGACGCTCGAGTTGGGACGCACACGCGGACGGTGGTTCTGACCGGCGTTCTCCGCACGCTGATCAAACCGGCCCCGTTCTACACCGGGATCGTCCTGCTCGCGTGGGTCGTTTCCCTCGGGGTGTTAGGAGGCACCGCCAGCGGCGGGGCCGCGGTCGCGCTGACGGTCGGCATCAGTCTCCTCGCGTTCGCGGCGCTCGTGGGCTTTCTGACGATCAAAACGACCGAACACATCCTCGAGTACGCCCCGCTCGAGTATCGCCGGTACGACGACCAGATCGTCGCGTACGATACGTGGGTTGAAGAGCCACAGTGGGCGCTGCCGCTACACGAAGTCCGCGATATCAGCGTCGTTCACACTCGGTATCCCGACCGGATGTATGACACGCGAACGCTCGAGGCCCAGATGGGCTGGGGCGACGACGCGGCGATGCGAGAGGTCGGCCCGGTGACGGACGCCGAGGCGTTCGTCGCCGCGTTCGAGTTGCCGGTTCGGGAGACGACACTCGAGTTGGAGCCACTCAACCGGCGGCTTGCGACGGCTGCAGTCGTCCCCCTCGGCGGCGTACTCGTCGGTGCCGTCGTCTTCGCGGCCGGGCCGTGGCCACTAGTGGGTGCCCTGCCCTACGTCGTCTTTGGACTGCCGTTTCTCGCACTCGTCGTGCACGGACTCTGGCGGCAAGCGTACCCGGAGCCAGCGTAGTTTGTATCTCGCCCCAGTGATTACGTCTGCTTAGCGCTCACTCGAGACCACAGCGCTCTCGCCCATTCCAGTCGGCGCACGGTTCTCGTAGGCGGGCCAATCCTCGTCCATCTCGGCGTCGGTGAGCAGACACTCATCAAGGCGCGCTGCAAGCGCCTCGAGATCGATGTTGCGCCCGATCAGCGCCAGTCGCGTCTCTCGGTCGCCCCATTCGTCGTCCCAGGGGAGGTCGGGTTGGCCCTGCCGGTACAGCTCCTGGCGCTCCTCGGAGAAACTGGCGATCCACCGGCCCGTCACCTCGAGTGCGGTCTCGTCACCGGCGTAGCTCATCGTGATGGCCTGTTTCTCGCGACCGGCGATCCAACAGAGGCCTTTCGCGCGCACGAGGCCGTCGGGGAGGTCCGACAGGAACGCCTCGAGGCGTTCGGGGTGGAACGGCCGGCGACGGTGGTAGGTGTCGACGGCGATGCCGTAGCGCTCGGGCGGGTGGACGTGGTCGTGATGATCGTGGTCGTGGTCGTGGTCGTGGTCGTGATCGTGATCACTGTCCGTGTGGTCGTGGTGGTCACCGTGATCGTGGTCGTGGCCATCGTGCTCGTGTTCCTCTGCCTCGATCACCTGCTTCCAGCCCGCCGACTCGGCGGCTTCTTCGAGATCGAATCGCTCGACTCCCAACAGTTCGTCGGGCTCAAGCGCGCCGTACTCCGTCGTCACGATTTCGGCGCGAGGCTGGAGCGTCTCGAGTAAGGCGACGACGCGCTCGCGTTCGTCGTCGTCGACGAGATCGTACTTGTTGACCACCAGCAGGTCGCAGAACTCGACTTGCTCGAGGACCAGATCCGCGAGCGGGCGCGTGCCGGAGTCGTCGGCCCCCTGTATCTCGGGTCCGTCCGCGTCGGCGTCGGCAAAGCGGTCGTAAAATCGCCGCGCGTCGACCACCGTCACGACGGCCTCGAGATCGTACGGGCCGCCGGCGGGTCCGCGGACGAACTGACGAGCAATCGGCTCGGGTTCGCTGACGCCGGAGGCCTCGACGACGAGGTGATCGAACTCGTGTTCCTTCCAGAGTTGGATCACCGCCTGCGAGAGTTCGTTGCCCAGGCTACAGCAGATACAGCCGTTCTCGAGGGCGACGACCTCCTCGCCGGTCTCGAGATCGGTGCGCGCTTCCACGAGGTCGGCGTCGACGTTGACCGCGCCGACATCGTTGACCAACACGGCAATATCTCGCTCGCCGGACTCGAGGAGTCCCGAGAGCAGCGTCGTCTTCCCCGCGCCGAGTTCGCCGCTGAGGACGGTGACCGGAACAGACATCTGGTTACTGGGAGAGTGCGAGTTCACGTTGGTCTTCCGGTTCGAACGGGTCGAGGTAGGACCCCCAATCGTCGTCCATCTCAGCGTCGGTGAGCACGCAGTCGTCAAGTCGCTCGATCAGTCCCTCCTCGTTGAACTCGCGGGCGATGAACACCAGCCGGGTCATTCGGTCGCCGTACTCCTCGTGCCAGTCGTCTCTGAGCCCGGGGCGGGCGGCGAAGTACTGCTCGCGCTCGGCTTTCGGCAGGTTTGCGAGCCACGTCCCGGAAGGCCCGGCCCGGACCGAAGTGCCGGCTTTGTCGACGCCCATCGCGACATCTTCGCGACCGGCGCTCCAGAAGAAGCCTTTCGCGCGGACGACTTCGTCCGGCAGGTCCGACAGCAGGGTAGCGATGCGCTCGGGGTGGAAGGGGCGGCGGCGCTGGTAGACGAAGGAGGTGACGCCGTGTTCCTCCTGTGGGTCGTGATGGTGGTCGTGCTGAAGTTCGTGTTTCCAGCCAGCCGAGTCTTGTGCGCGCTGGAAGTCGAACTCACCGGTGCCGAGGATTTGGTCCGGCTCGATGTTCCCGAACTCCGTGCGGATGATCTCCGCGCGCGGCTGGAGGCGCTCGAGAACGGCCTCGATCTCTGCGAGGTCATCGTCTGGGACGAGGTCGCACTTGTTGAGCAGGAGTACGTCACAGAACTCGATCTGGTCGAGCAGGACCTCCTCGGGGACACGGCCGGAGTCGCCCTCGAGTTCTTGCTCCGTAAGGGCGCTGCCGGAGTCAAAGGACTCCCAGAAGCTGTGGGCGTTGACCACCGTCACCATCGTATCCAGTGCGTAGGTGTCGGTCGGGTCGAACTCGGCGTCCTCGAAGCCCATCGCGAACGTCTGGGCGACGGGAATCGGCTCGGAGATACCGGAGGATTCGACCAACAGATAGTCGAACTCTCGGCGCTCGGCGAGTCGGCCGACTTCGTCTAACATGTCGCCACGCAGGCGACAGCAGATACAGCCGTTCGACATCTCGATGACCTCCTCCTCGCCGCCGAGGTCGGACTGCTGGGTAACGTGTTCGGCGTCGACGTTCACCTCACCCATATCGTTGACGACGACGGCGACCTCTAAGCCGTGGTCCGCGGTCAATACGTGATTGAGTACGGTGGTTTTGCCCGCACCGAGACTACCGCTCAGAACTGTCACAGGGATTCGACTCTCGTCCATATCGGTTGTGAATACGTACCCGCGTCTTGTTAATGTTGGTTATTACGTTCTCGCTGTGCAGTTCATAACAAATATTATTATCTCAAGTGTCCATTTTCATACTATGCCCGTCGTCAGCGTCTCGATGCCGGCCGAACTTCTCGAGCGACTCGACGCCGTCGCCGACGATCACGACTACACCGCCCGCAGCGAAGTCGTCCGCGAAAGCGCCCGCACCCTGCTCTCGGAGTTCGACGACGACCGACTCGAGGATCGCCGCCTCGCAAGCACCGTTACTGTTCTCTACGAGTTCGCGAACCAATCCGTCGAGCGCCGCGTGACGGACATTCGCCACGAACACGAGACGGCGATCATCTCGAACGACCACAGTCACGTCGGCACCGCTCGCACTCGAGACGATGGTGACGACGCTGCGGATCCGGTGACAAAGGCAACGATCACCGACTCACAGCCCGGGTTCTGTCTCGACGTCTTCGTCCTCGAGGGCGACCTCGAGGAGATTTCGCAGTTCGTCGGCCAACTCCGCGCGGTCGAGGGTGTCGACACCGTCGACTACTCGCTGGTGCCGCTGGACGCGGTCGGACAGCTCCCGGAGACACAACGGAGCACATAGGTCGTCTGTGAGTTCTCGAGGAAGAGACGCACAACCGATACTCCACATTCCCAAACCCTGAATTCGCTCGGAACGACCGCTCTTTACGAGTAGTGTTCGAGAAAACAGCGCCAAAGCCAGGACTCGAACCTGGGACAACCTCGTATCTGCGGCGACCAGGAAACCTGTGTCACCGTAACAGCGAGGTGCTCTACCATCTGAGCTACTTCGGCTCATTCTTTGATTGGGCGGTGCATTTGATAGGGCTTTCGTTTTCCGTTTCGAGAGGCCGTCGCTTCCTGCGGTTCGATACCCTTTCACCCACGGCTCGAGTAAAGACACCCAATGAGCGACGAGGAAGCCGATCCGGACGACCGCAACGCAGGCGACACAGACGGCGACCTCGAGGCCGTCCTCGAGACGGTCCGTGAGCGAGTCGATCCCAGCCCCGACGAGCGCGAGCGCTTGCGGACAGTGGCCGACCGACTCGCCGCACGGGCCGAGGACGCTGCAACCGACCTCGATTCCGGTGCTGACGTCCTGCAGGCGGGCTCGACGGCCAGAGACACCTGGATCAGCGGCGACCGCGACATCGACATTTTCGTTCGCTTCCCGCCGGAACTCAACCGCGAGACGCTCGAGCGCTACGGGCTCGCGGTCGGCCACGAAACGCTGCCCGAAGGCCACGAGGAGTACGCCGAACATCCCTACGTCAAAGGCACCGTCGAGGGGTTCGACATCGACGTTGTCCCCTGCTTTCGTCTCGAGTCTGCGACAGAGATCCGGTCGGCGGTCGACCGCACCCCCTTCCACACGCAGTATCTCGAGGCCCGACTGGACGACGACCTCGCGGCCGACGTGCGCCTGACGAAGCAGTTCCTGAAAGGCATTGGATCCTACGGCAGTGACCTCCGGACGCGTGGCTTTAGCGGCTACCTCACCGAACTGCTCGTCGTCGAGTACGGTGGCTTCCGCGAGTTGCTCGAGGCCGCTACCGAGTGGCAGCCACCGGTCAAACTCGATCCCGAAGACCACGGACAGGAGACCTTTACGGACCCGCTCGTCGTCATTGACCCAACTGATCCCGAACGAAACGTCGCCGCCGTTTGCTCGGCTGCGAACGTTGCGCGCTTCCAGCACTACGCTCGCGCGGTTCTCGATCAACCCGCACTCGAGTACTTCGAAGCCGACGATCCCGAACCACTCTCTGAATCCGAACTTCGCGCCCACCTCGAGCGCCGCGGAACGATTCCGGTCGCTGTGCGTTTCGAAGCCCCAAATGTGGTCGAGGATCAACTCTACCCACAACTCTATAAGTCGCTCTCAGGAGTGACACAAGGGCTCGACGACCGCGATTTCGACGTATTCCGCGGGACGACGTTCGCCGACGAAACAGCCGTGATCTTCGCGGAACTCACCGTTGCCGAACAGCCCGGTGTCGAACGCCATCAAGGTCCACCAGTCCACGTCACAGGCCACGCGAAAGGGTTCTACAGTGCCTACGCAGACGATCCAGACACCTACGGCCCGTTCATTGAGGGCGGGCGCTACGTCGCCGAACGCGAACGAAATTTCACGACCGCGCGTGGGTTCCTCGAGAGCGAGCGACTCTTCGATGTTGGACTCGGCGCACACGTCGAGACGGCCCTTAAAGACGACTACGACGTGCTCGTGGGCGACGAAATCACAGCGTTGCTCGCAGAGTTTGGGCCGGAACTGAGACAGTACTTCGAGCCGCGGCCATGAGAGCAGTATAGCGAGCACCACCACTCGGCGACAAGTGTGGCCTACGACGGGTCGAACTGGTACTATAGCCCGTGAGCATCGGCCACGTCCTCGATGACCGCAGCGGCGTCGTCGCTGAAGTCGCCATTCGGTTCGATTGGCTCCCGACCGTCGAACGTCTCGTGGACCATCGCGACGCTGTCTGCGAGGACATCGAGGCTGTAGCCACCCTCGAGCACGAACGCCAGTCCGGCGTTACACTCGTCTGCGACCGCACGGAGTCGGTCGGTCAGCAAGGCGTATGCCTCCGTCGAGAGTCGAATCCGAGAGATTGGGTCGTGGCGATGAGCGTCGAACCCCGCACTGACCAGCAGGAGATCGATATCGGCGTCCTCGAGGACGGTCGTAATCGGTCCATCGACCGCGGCGAGGTAGGCGGCATCCCCAGTGCCGGCTGGCAGTGGGAAGTTCATCGTCGCTCCCGTGCCCGCACCCTCGCCGGTCTCGTCCACGTCGCCAGTGCCCGGATACAGCCCCTGCTCGTGTAGCGAGACGAAAACGACGTCATCACGGTCGTAGAAGATATCCTGCGTCCCGTTACCATGGTGGACGTCCCAGTCGACGATTGCGACGCGCTCAACGTCGAAGTCGTCGCTGTCGAGTGCATGCTGGGCCGCAATCGCGGCATTGTTCGCAAAGCAAAACCCCATCGCGTCGTCGTAGACGGCATGATGGCCCGGCGGACGGCCGAGCGAAAACGGCGTCTGCCGTCCAGATGCACCCTCGAGTGCGGCATCAACTGCCCAACAGGCGAGTCCGGTGCTGTGTTGAATCGCGTCCCAAGTTGCTTCGACAGCGGACGTATCAGGATCCCAGTCCCCGCCCCCATCAGCACAGAACTCCTCGACTGACTCGACGTACTCACGGTCGTGGACGGCAGCAATTGTCTCGAGGTCAGCAGGACCGGCATCGACGTACTCGACCCCGTGTTTGCGCTTCAGTCGCTCACGAATCGCACGCAATCGGTCGGGTGTCTCTGGATGTCGTGGCCCAGGGTCGTGCTCGAGACAGACCTCGCTGTAACCAAATTGCATGTCACTTTCTCTCAAATAGCGAGAAGTACGTCTCGATGTCGTCGTCAGTAATGGTCCGTCGATCCGCGTGGTGAGCGAGGATCGCCGCCGCTCTGGCAACGTTGTCCGCATAATCCTCGAGAATGTCCGCAAGGGCCACACGGGCGTCCATCGAGACGCGATATTGATCGTCGATATCCAGTCGAGCAATCCGGTCGACGGGTGCGACCGGCAACTCGAGATCGTCCTTGTCGACGACCGCTCCGACGCCGAAATCCTGCGCCATCAGCGTCTTTCGGCCATCCGCAGTCGCCTCCTCGGCGGCATCGACTGCGAGTTCACTACCACGTTCTTGAATCCGTGATGCGAGTGCCTTCGACGCACTGGCACTCACCCGAAGATCGCCCGCGTTCCGCCGGATGATCGTATCAACCGGGGCAAACGGGAGTTCGACGTTCATATCATGCTAGGCGAAGTAAACGCCCTTAACGCTTTTCCTAGGCGCTCGAGGGTGTTTCGGCCGCTCAGAACACGTTATTTGCCTCGAGACGGCCCTCACGGACGACCCCACGAGCGGTCACTTCCTCGCCAAGACCGACATCCGCGTCGGTCGCGACGCTCATCGTCGTTTCGCCGTCATCGAGAACGACCGGGTCCCCAGCCTGCACGACGACGCCGGTGAACTCGGTTTCCGCGCCGTCAGCAGGGGCGTCGTCATCGCTGGCAGCAGAGTCGGACTCGCCATCAGAATCAGTGGTCGCCGAATCGTCGGCTTCGTCGCTGGAATCGGCAGTATCGCCAGCGAACGCGGACAGCCCTGCGTTGTTGCTGCCAGGACTGGCGTCGTCGTTTCCGCTCGAGGCCGCGTCAGCCTCGGACTCGAGGACCGTAATCGTCGACTGCCAGCCCGCAGAAGCCTCGAGATCGTCCTGCCAACCGTCCTGGATCTCGACGTCACCGAGGGCGACCTCGTCGCCGGGTCCGATATCGATATCGGCTTTTTCACCCCACATTGCGACGCGGATGTCTCCGGTTGCATCCTGGACGCGAATATTCCGAACCTGTCCTTCGGAGCCGTCATCCCGGTCGAACGTGCGTTTTGGATCTGCAGAGCGGACGACACCCGCAAGGTCGACCGTCTGTCCGATCTCGATGTCTTCGATAGGTGTGCTTTCAGGAACGTACTCGATGTCCTCGTCGACTTCTTCGACTGCGCCACGGTTGCCAACGTGGAGTTCGAGGGAGCCATCGCGTTCTTTGACGTAGCCATCGACGACTTCCGCGGTGACACCGGGGTCGAACTCGGTCGCGAGCTCTGCCTGCTCATCCCACAGCGTGACGCGCACGCGCCCGGTCGAATCGCCGAGGACGAGATTCGACACCTTGCCCTCGGAGCCGTCATCACGGTCGAAGGTTCGGACGGTGCCGGTGTCGAGGACGAGTCCCACGAGATTCACGTTCGACAGTCCAAGCGAGAGACTCTCGACGGTATGGGTATCCGACACCTGCACCTCGTCGATCTCCGTATCCGGATCCGGTTCGACCTGATCGACGCTGATCTCGACGCCGCTGAAGCCCTCCTTGGGGCGGCCCTTGACCCGCAGAACCTGTCCCTCCTCGAGTTCCTCGATGGCGGCTTCGGCGTGTTCGTCCCAAAAGGCCGCTCGCACGGAGCCAGTTTCGTCTGCGACTTCGACGTTGACGACGCGGCCATCTTCGTCCTCACCGTCGCGGTCAAAGGTCCGAACCTCGCCAATCGAGAGTACCTTGGCGACGAACTTTGCTTCCTCCATGCCGGGTTCGATATCCGCGATGCCACCAACCTCGCTCTCGCCGACCTCGTGAGCGATGAGCATCGCCGCTGTCTCCTCATCCGCGAGTCCCCCCATCTGCTCGACTTTCTCCTCGACGGCCTCGCGAAACTCCTCGAGAGAAACGTCGGCCTCGAGGTCCTCATATACGCCCTCGATGTCGCTCATTCTATGCTCGTGCATGGGTAGCCCGCGCATAAACATTGCCCATTCGGCGTGAACGCACCCCCCTCGAGCGTCGCAGTCGGGCGTCGCCACACCCATCACCAGTCGCGGTCATGCCTCCGTTGGTCCCGCCTTCGTATATAAAACCGCGCCTGTGGTGGAGAGTACATCTCGAGGATAGCTCTGGAGGCCTCGAGTGATCGCATGCCCACGTGACCCATGGCTGTCGCCCCCAACCCTCAGTGGGAAGCCCTTTCGAAAGTGCTTTAATAGTCCCCCGGTTACGAATAGATGAGTCCTGGTAGGGTAGTGGACTATCCTCTTGGCTTGCGGAGCCAGGGACCGGAGTTCAAATCTCCGTCAGGACGTTTCTCTTCAGCACAATACTGCGAGCGTAGCGAGCAGTCCGTGCTGAAGGAAACTCCGACGCGGAGATTTGAGCAGACAAGTTGCAGCCCGGAACGGCGCTTTGCGCCGCACGCCCGGAACATCTTGGCGAGTTCAAATCTCCGTCAGGACGCTCACTTATCGCGAGTGCTTCACGTTGTTCAGCACTCGCTTTTGGTTCGGTCCTGACGTGCCTTACGCTCACTGCGTTCGCGTAAGACTCCGTCAGGACGTTTTCACCGACACAACAACGCCGAGCGAAGCGAAGAATCTGTGCTAAAGGCAACTCTGACGCGGAGATTTGAGCAGATAAGTTGCAGCCTAGATGCGATTACGCTGCACGCCTGGAACAGTTCTAACATGACAACAACAGGAGGACAGTTAGCAACGAGGACACTTATAAATAGAAAACAATCTCGAGAGCAAAATTGAATCCGCAAAACGAAGGTCCTGTACACTGCCACTAACCGCTTCAAAAAAGTGGAATAGAGCTGGGCAACCGCCACTATTATAATTATTAATGTGTTAGATGCGCGGATTTAGGTACCGTTATATACAAGGATGTTGCCTTTCAGGCAGAAGCCGTATGGAATCTGCACTCACTCAGACTGGATCAACGGGCACCGCAGGAACTCTTGTACGATACGATATTGCAGACGAACAGTCGGTTACTGAAGCCGTTATCGACGCCGTTGCCACAGCCACTGGAACGGATCCCATCGAATTGCCACCGCTGTATGACAGCATCGATCCGGACGCCCTCAATACGCTGTTCGACCGCCAGCGCGAGGGAGCCGGCCTCGAGATGGCCTTTTTCTATGCCGACTACCACATTGCTATCGAGGGTGGCGACCGCATTATCGTCTCGGCGACCGAGTAGCCGTTTTCGTCGTTACTGCATCGCTGCGAGCGGGGACTGCGCCACTCCGGCGTCAAGGTAGTCCTCGAGTTCGTCGATTTTCTCGAGCGAGACGGAGCCATCGGGACCGGCATAGTCGATAACGCTGTAGTCGGCTAGCTGCGGCAAGTGCTGGTGGATGAGACTGATTTTCGCACGGGAAACTGCAACGTGTTGGTCAACGTCAGCAGATGCCCCAGATGGGGTGGATGCGAGTTCGGTGGCGAGTTCGTCAACTGTCATTGGACCGCGTTCATACAGTGTCTCGAGGACGCAACGCCGATCCGCGTTCGAGAGGAGGGTGAAGATATCGTCGGTTTCCATTCGTATCCGTATAGTAGACTATGGGTGCAAAAGCCTCGTTCCAAATATATTTGGGGCGAGTGCTGCGCGGAGAATCGATAGACGTGACTCATAGTATAGGCGGCAGTAGGGCGTGTGCTATACACGTAAAACTGGGTGAGAGGAGTAAGCCCCCTTCTGTTCATCCCGGCATTTGGCTAAGCGTCCACGCCGTCCACGGCTCACAGCGAGCCGTGGGGTGTTCGGGCTACCACGGCATGGACTTGCACCGGTGAGGATTCGCCGTTCCATCGATCCTTGGCCGTCGAAGTGTGGCCAGTCACGCCGACTGTGGTCGACGACTTCCGTCGTCTCATGTCCCGACGTTCTCACATCGGAGACGTGTCGAACCGCGTTCGTGACTCGTGGGTTTGAACCACGATATCGACCACACTTGCTTGACAGTCTGAACGACTGCGTGTCCCTCTGCGGGTTCACTCCCCGTCCTCTCGGTTGGGTTCGCACGCATCATCGGTCAGGCCAAGACGTGTCGTTTCTGTTCCAGAGCCAGTGGTCTCCCACTCCGGACTTGCGTCCGGTCACCTGCCCGAACAGGTGGGGGGACTTTCCTCGCGTACGTGGCGCATCTCAATGAGATGGGCCACTGTATGAGCGTTGGGCAATCCGATGGGATGCCATCAGCAAACGAACGCGTCGTCGCCGACACGTTCGCCGCGGCAGCCAGGCTCTCTCTCCCACCAACTGTAGTGGCTGAAGGTGAATAAGTTCCCCGATTATGAGGGTGGTTTGGCTCTCGAAACGAATGGAAGCGTTTTAGGAGCGGCATTGCTATGTACTGTTGTATGTCCCAGCGACAGGGCGTCGACCTCTCCTATGAAGACGGGGCACGTGCGGTCGAACTCGCGCGTGAATCCCTCGAATCTTACGTACAACACGGGCAACGAGAACAACCAGGCAGCATGCGGGAAGCCTTCTACGAGCGGACGGGCGCGTTCGTCCGCCTCGAGTCAACGCGCGGGCGGGGCAGCCTGCGCGGGTGTGCTGGTGGCTACCGTTCGGACGACCAACTCGGCCACGTCATCGTCGACGCGGCAATCGAAGCCGCGAGCGAAGACTCCTGTGGCTCCGAAGTGAGTCCCTCTGAACTGTCGAATCTCACCGTCTCGGTCTGTACCGTCAGAAACGTCATCCTGACGGACGACCCATTGGCCGACCTCGAGGTCGGAACTCACGGCGTCGCCATCGACGGCGGCGAGGGCGGGTGGCTCTATCCGACGGTGCCAGTCGAGAACAACTGGAGCGCACGCGAGTATCTGGATCGCACCTGCCGGAAGGCGAAACTCGCGCCAGGAGCCTGGCAAGACGACGACGTCGTCGTCACGCTGTTCGAAGGGCAGGTCTTCCGCGAGCGCGCGGCCGACGGCAGTATCGAAGAAGTCTAAGACAAACAGGGGCTGGGGGAGTCCGACTCAGTATAGACGAACGATGGGGGCATCGTTCGTCGAGAACATGCGATAGCACAGACGGTGTCGGTTACACCACTGTAGCAGCATCCTTGAGGACGCGAAGTGACGACTCGAGTCAGGATTGTTCGGCGAGTTTCAACTGGATTAAATCCTCGAGCGCAGCGAAGACAGCGTGAACGACGAGCCAGAGGATGAGACCGTACGGGAACAAGAGGAGGACCATCCCAAGTGGGCCGACCGGACCGAGAAGAACTGGGACCAACGCACTGATCAAGACAGCGAGAAGGCCGATGCCAAACAGTTGGAGTGTTAGCCGGTTCGCGATGTCGGTCCGGGATGGCCGTGTGTCCGACGGAGCGGCGGATTCCATATCGGATCGATTGAGTCCAGAGTGTTCAATCCGTTGATTCGTTGAATCCAACCGCGTCAGCGTCAGCCAGACAACGTTCAGTTGCGTCCTCGAGATCAAACTCCCGGACGATTTCGCCGCCGCGAATGAGTGGCTCGAGCAGTGCCTCCCCATCGTCGGGCCCCTCTTGATTCGCCAGTGCGACGTGGTGACCGCCGTCTGCGGTTCGATAGACCTCTTTGACGCCGGAGAGTTTGCCGCGCTTGGAGACCGGTTCGCCATCTAGTTCGACGATATCGAGGCTGAAGTCGACGGATGGTGCGCCGGTGATGTGACTGCCGACGCCGAAGCCGTCGGCGACGTCGCGCAGTTCGCGGATCGTCTCGGGCTCGAGGCCGCCGCTACAGAAGATATCGACGTCCTCGTGGCCGCGCGCGTCGAGTTCCCAGCGGACCTCTCGAGCGATGTGTCTGAAGTCGCCGCGGCGGGAGCCGGTGGTGTCGATGCGGACGCCGTCTAAGTCGTCGCCGAGCGTCTCAGCGGCCAGCAGACTCTCGCTTTTTTCGTCCCAGAAGGTGTCGGTGAGTGCGATTCGGGGGACGTCTGCGGGAACGGCCTCGTCGAAGGCCGTCCAGGCCTCTGCCTGATTCCCCTCACCGAAGCAGAACATGAGCGCGTGGGGCATCGTCCCGCCCGGTTCGCGCTCGAGCACCTCGCCCGCGGCGATGTGTGAGAAGCCATCCAATCCGGCGAGCAACGCGGCGCGTTCGACCGTTGGGGCGATTGCGGGGTGGACGTGGCGCGCACCGAACGACAGCACCTGTGAGTCGGGCGCGGCCAGTCGCGCCTCGAGTGCGGCCGTCGCGAAGCCACTCGGCTGTGAGAGAAAGCCAAGCAGTGACGTCTCGAGTTCGGCAAACTCGAGATACGACCCTTCGATTCGCATGACGGGGCCGCCGTCGAACAGTTGCCCGTCCGGGAGCGCGTCGATATCGACGTCGCGGCCTTCGAACAGCGTCGCCACGTCTTTGATACCCGTGAAAACCTCGAACGCGCCCGTTGGGAACTGGTCGGCAGTTACTTCGGCGACCACGTGGGGATTCTTGCCGGTGTGCTCGAGCGTCGTCCGGGTGCGCTCGAAGTAGGCGTCCGTCGCACGCCCCTCGAGAATTGCGTCGTCAGGGACGGTATCGAACGGTGGTGACATACGGGCGACTTTCCGCCTGACGCAAAAAAGCTACCCGTCTGCCATCGATGACGCCATCGAGGTTGCGGCCGTCGCCGGGGCGGCCGATGGGTGGCTGTGATCACCAGCTAGCGCAGCCGTGGCCACCGAGTCGCTGGCGTGAATCGACTCGAGATCATCGACAGTGGGCGCGCCGATGATCGTGACGGTGTCGTCGCTGACAGCAAGCCGGTACGCACCCGCGAAGGCATCGCCGTCGGCGATTCGATACGTCTCGCCGGTCGCGTCGTCGACCCGCTCGGCGTCGTTGGTCTCGAGCACAGTTCGGTAGGCGCCGGCGAACTCGTCGGCGTCGGCAGCGCTCTCCCAGGCGAGTTCCCAGACGTGGCCAGTCCGGTTCTCGTCGGCGGTATCGTGATACACCTGGAACGTATCGCCAGCCCAGCCGTCGGTTTCTGGGGCCGAATAGTTGTACGGCGAGAGCGTCGTTGCACCCTCCGTCAGCGGCCGGTCGATTGCGCCGTTCGTCCAGAGCGCACCGAAGATCGTGGCCTCGCCGACCGTCTCAGTTTGTGCCATCCCATCCCCGATAGTTGCCGGCTCCCACTCGTCGCTCGAGCGGTCCGGAATCGTCACGGTGACCGGTTCATCGTCGGGATACCGCTCGGGATGGATCACCTGTGAGGTACTCGCCGGTCGGTCGTCGTAGGCGCGGTCGACGCCGCCCCAGTCGGACTCACGGTCGTGAAGCGCCTCGACGAACGCTGGCCCCTCGGAGTAGGGCGCGTAAATCGAGAGGAACAGGCCGACGTTGAACGGCTGGCTCTCGAGGTCACCCGCGTCAGCACTGGCGTCGGCGTCGTCACCGCTCTCGTCCGGATCAACCTCATCGTCTGCCTCGAGTTCGGCATCTGCCGGCGCGCCGATTTCGGGGAGACACTGCCAGTCGTCGTCACAGCGCTCGGCGTACAGGTGTGGCAGATAGTTCGCCTCGCCTTCGATCAGACCCGTTTCCGCGCGCTGGGCGTCGAGCGTCTCGCCCGTCCGCTCGAGGCCGAATCGCTGATCCTGGAGTGCGTGGACGAGTTCGTGGACGAGCGTGTCGCGATTGACGCGAATCTCGTCAGTGTCGTCCGTAATGATGACGATGCGGTTGTTGGTGTAGTATCCCTGTACCGCCCCACCGTAGAGCGTATCGCGCGCCTGATTGACGTCCGTCTCGCCGTCGACGACGAACATCCCGCGCCAGAGTTCGTTCTCGAACGCCGAGGCTGGCGGGCTCTCGCCGCGCTGGGTGCGATACTCGCTTCTGTCGATCACCTCGAGATCGACGTCATGATCGAACTGCAGCCCGCGGATGACTTCGATCCGCGTCATTGCCCGGTATTTGACGGCCTCGAGTTCGGATTCGGTCAGCCCCTCACTGCCGTCGAACTCGAAAACATCGTCGTACGCGTAGGTGCCGATGTGGCCGGCCTCGCGGTCGTCGTCGAACTCGTCGAGCGCGCCGGGTACCGAACAGCCCGCGAGGACGACGAGAAAGACGACTGCGAAAAGCCTGAGTCGCGTCATACCCGGTGCATTCGACGGGGTGAGGAAAGGTCCATCGCTCCGGCGGCTGGCAGAACACCGACGTCACGGGTGCAGGCCGCCAGCATCGCCCGTGTGAGATGAGACGGCCGCCAGTGTCAGCGAGGCAGGCTCAACAGGTGAAAGCAGACCGGCCGTAAGTGCATCCTCGCTCGCGGGTGCAGCGCCCTCGTCGATGTCTTCGAGTGCGTCAACCGACGGCGCGCGGACGATGGTCACCGTCTCGCCGTCGCCGTCGTCGCTATGCTCGAGATAGTACGCCCCAGGGTAGGCGTCGCCCTCGATTTCGTAGGTGTCCTGTCGGTCCTCGACGGGTTCTGCGCCGTAGCCCTCGAGCAGGTAGAGATAGCCCTCGTAGAACTGCTCGGCGTCCTCGCTCGAGGTCCAGCGGGTTTCCCAGACGGAGCCGGTGTGGGAAACGGCGTCGAGCGGGTCCTCGGCCGCGAGACCATCATCGCTGACGTAGGTGACGAGTTCGTCGCCAGCCCAGCCGTCAGTTACGGCGTGATCGTACTCGAGGCTGGGGTCGAAGCCGACGAGTGCGGACTGGTCGATCACCGTTGGCTCGCCCGTCTCGAGTGCGCCAGCGCCGAACATCGCGACCATGCCGGCCTCGCCGACGGTTTCGTTCGCCACCCCGCCGTTGACCTCGAGTTGCTGCCAGTCGTCGCTCGAGCGGTCCTCGACGGCGATATCGGCCGGGGCGCGCTCGTCGCCGGGGCGGATCACTTCGGAACTGCTCGCAGGCGGGTCGTCGTAGGCGTCGTTGACGGCGTCCCAGCCGCCCTGGTCTAACAGGGACTCGAGGTAGTCGGGGCCGTCCTCGTAGGGCTGGAACACGGTGAGGTAGACGCCCCAGTTCGGCTCGGGTGGCTCGGCGGCGTCGCCGGTCGGCGGGAGACAGGCCCATTCGTCCCCACAGCGCTGTTCGTACTCGGTTTCGACCCAGACCGCATCGCCTTCGATGAGGCCGTTCTTGGCGTTGTCCTGATCGATGGTTTCGCGGTCGAACGTCGAGAGGTCGAAGTGCTGGTCCTGCAGGGCGTGAAGCAGTTCGTGACCGAGAATCACTTCGTCGAGTTCGGGCGTCTCCGGGTTGTCGGAGACGATGACGACCTCGTCGGTTGCGGGGTCGTAGTAGCCGCCGACGGTGCCGCCGTACATCGCTTCGATGGCGTCGACGGCGTCCTCGTCGCGTTCGACCATAAACAGCGTCTCGTAGTTGGCGTTTTCCTGCAGGCGCTCGTCGGCGGTCACGTCGACGAAGAGGTCGTCACTGTCTTCGTGAAACTCCTCGCGAGAGATGACGTCGACTGGAACCTCGTCTTCGAACGGCAACTCGCGGATAACTTCGACGCGAGCCATCGAGCGGTAGATCACCGACTCGAGGTCGGCTTCGTCGACAACGGCGTCGTCCTGGTCGTCAACCGCGAGGTCATCGTCGTACCAGTAGCCGTCAACGTAGCCAATCGTCTCGGTGGTCGAGGGGTCGTCAGGGCGGTCCTCGGGAGGGGCGTCGGAGGCGGTGTCGTCGGATGTCGACTCGGCGTCGGACTCGTTGTCGGGGGCCGGGCCGTCGGACAGCAGGCCGGGCACCATGCCGGCTGCTGTGACACCGATGATGGCGAGAACGACGACGACAACGAGGACACTGAGAAGACGGGTGCGCGTCTGAGTCATTCGGTCTGAACAGGCCAGCGTACGGACGCGGCTGCAAAAAGACCGCTGGTCGAACGGTGAGCGGCGCAGTCTGGCAATGGCCGGCGAGCACAGCCGCCGTCGCGAACGTTTTCACACCCGCGTTCGTAGCCCCGCGTATGACACTCGAGCTCGAGGCCGACCGAACCGCAGTCGTCGTTGTCGACATGCAAAACGGCTTCTGTCATCCGGACGGGGCGCTGTACGCGCCGGGCAGCGAAGACGTCATCGAGCCAATCGGTGAGTTGGTCGCGCAAGCAACCGACGCCGGCGCATCCGTTATCTACACCCGCGACGTCCACCCGCCCGAGCAGTTCGAGGACGCCTACTACTACGACGAGTTCGAGCAGTGGGGCGAACACGTCCTCGAGGGCTCGTGGGAGGCCGAGGTCGTCGAGGAACTGCCCGTCGAGGAGGCCGATCACGTCGTCGAAAAACACACGTACGACGCGTTTCAGAAGACCGAACTCGAGGGCTGGTTACGCGCTCGAGGCATCCGCGATCTGCTGTTCTGTGGCACGCTCGCGAACGTCTGCGTGCTCCACAGCGCGGGCAGTGCCGGCCTGCGCGATTTCCGCCCGCTGTTGCTCGAGGACTGCATCGGCGCAATCGAAGACGACCACCACGAGTACGCCCTCGAGCACGCAGACTGGCTGTTCGGTGAGGTGACGACCAGCGACGAGGTGGCGTTCGGCGGCGAATAGCGTAGCCACTGACACTCACTGCACATCTGTGCACCAGACGGATCGGCGATCAGTGTGGTACTCGTTGCAGTTGTTACTATAGAACAATCACCAACCCTTGCGTTGTGACCGCAGGAAGCGTAAGTACAGGTGGCAAAATGAGCCGCCGAATATATGAGTTGGGTGCCATATATTTATACTGGGCGACGACTCGGCTCATCTATGGATAGTATTTTTCAGCCACCATCTCGAGTGGCCATTCTAGGATTTTGCCTTGCATTCGGGGGAGGAGTAGTGACAGGAGTTGTCGGGTTTGGGCAGTCGTGGCCAGAAACGCTTGCCCCTGCCATTGGAAGCGGAATCGGTCTTGCGGTTGCGTTCTACGTTGTCTTCCCTCGTGTTGTCACGCACTACAGATGAGATGTCCGCAGGCACACCCATCACATAGTCCAGATATCATCTCGAGAATGGGATAATACGTGTTGCCAGCGGCGACGAAACAGGAGTCCTGACTGGCCGAGAAAGTGGACGCTCCGATCTGGATATGAATATAATTCGCCGAAAATCATTAAGTAATCTATTGTCGTAGGTACTGTTACTTGGTAGCAATAGCCACGCTACTAAGTATGACGACCCGTTCTACGGGGAGTCGGGGGAGAACCAATGGCGACACAACAGCAACCGTACGACGAGACGGTGACAGACATCGAGGAGACGTTCGGGATCATGCCGGGGTATTTGGACGCGCTCCCGGAGGACGCCTTGCAAAACGAGTGGCCGAACCTGAAGCGGTTCCTCTTCGGCGAGACGGCGATTGACCCGAAGACCCGCGAGTTAGTCGGGCTCGCGGTGGCCGCAGCAATCGGCTGTGAGTACTGCAGACACTTCCACAGAGGCGCGGCCCAACTACACGGCGCAACCGAGGCAGAACTCGCGGAACTCTCGTTCCTCGCGAGTTACACACCACGCTACAGCGCCCTCATCCAGGCCCAAGACTACGACCTCGAGGTCTTCAAAGACGAAACCGAACAGATCGCGACCCACCTGCAATCGCAGTCGGCCGCAGGCGACGACTAATCACGTGAGCACCATGTCGAAGGCACACAAACTCGATTGTGAATCGGTCTCGGACACCTGCCGATTTATCATCCAATCGGAAGACGAAACGGAGGCGGTCGAACTGGCACAGAAACACATGCGGGAGTTCCACGATCAGGACCTCACCGAGGACGAACTGCACGAAGACCATCTGCAAGTCGTCTGAGGGCAGACTCGAGGCGGGGCACCTGGGGCCAACGAAGTCACAGGGGCACTCGAGTCTGTTCTCGCGTGCACCCATCGGGCGGCAGCCGACCCAAGGCCGAGGAAGGAGGACTTTTATCGATTCCTTCGAAGAGGTAGCTATGACAGTCCCTGCAGTGGTGGGTGGTGAGCGTCGATGAACGAGCGCCGCATACAACTGATGTACGTTATCGGCATGATCCTCTCAGGTGCAGCCTTGATTTCGGCGGCGATGGCCGGCGATACGCTGTTTGCGATCACGTTCGGGGTCATCATCGTCTATCTCGTGATCCGCTACTGGATGGTCTCGTCCGGTAAATTCTAGGGTCCTCTTGGACTCGCGACACTCACGTGGGTCTGTATATATCGTGAACGAATACAGGGCAAGATGTATATTCCATGTGAACGTTCCACATGATATGGACCCCGCGTCGGTTCCGCCACTTCCCGACTATATCGAACTCGTGATCTATAGCTACTTGCTGGTCGTTGCGGCGATTGGCTGTTTCCTCTATAGTCGACTCTGGCGCAGCGCTCGAGACACGGAGTCGTCGACAACTCGAGGCGACGGCTCGCAGTCGAACTCACAGCTGTAGGCCCAGGAATCGCCTGAAAAGCACGGTCACGCCGAGGGAGTCAGTTCGTCCCACGACCGAACCTCGCCACCGTACTCGTCGACGAGCGCAGCGGCGTCGTCCTCGTCGGCAAAGGGGAGCAGATCCTCGCCCATCGCCCCCTCAATCCCGCTGTCGACGACATAGGAGAGAGCCGTCGCGTCCGCGAACGCCGCCGCCTCGACGTGACTCGAGACGTACGTCGTCCCCTCGCGCTCGAGGAGGTCGTAGTCGACGCTCGAGTAGTCGGTGACGAACGCCTCGCGAAGCTCCCAGCCGCGCTGGACGCGTTCGTTGTGGTAGACGAGCAGTTCGGCGAGGCTGTCGAACCACGCCGGCCCGTCGCGGTCGTCGGGTTCGCCGTCGGCGTAGAACAGCTGACCGGCGGGGCCGTAGTGGTCTGCGATCACCATCCCGCAGACGTCACAGGACTGGCCGTCGGTCAAGGCAACCGGCTCCGCGGGCGCGTCGGCATCGGTCTCGTCGTCCTCGAGACAGCCCGCGAGCGCGACGGCCGCGACGCCGCCGAGTCCGGTCAGTATCCGCCGCCTCGAGTGTGAGTGACCACTCGAGATGGCGTGTTCGGCGCGTTCGTCGCCAGTGTGGCGCGTCATAGTCGTCGCCTCCGAATTGCGAGCGCGGCGAGGGCGATGGGCACGACGATCCAGCCGACGAAGACGGCGATGAGCACCGGCGTCGACAGGCCGGCGTCGGCAAGGACGGAGGCAAAGCCGGCGTCGCCGGCCGCGCCGAGCGTCCCGAGCACGAGCGCCCGGAAGACGCCGGTCGGGTTCGCGAGTAGCATCACCGAGACGGCCGCGTCCGACAGCTCGAGGGCAGAAATGACGCCGAGTGCGAGCAGGTCGTGGACGAGGACGAACCACGCCCACGCGAGCAGGGAGATGCCGAGCGCGTGCGTTTTCTCGCGGGCCAGCGTCGAGACGAGGACGGCAAGCGCGAGGAACGCGAGCGCGAGGCCGACGGTCGCGAGCAGGAAGGCCACGTAGGCGTCGAACCCGGCCAGGCCGAACTCGAGGAGCAGGAAGCCGCCGGCGATCCCGAAGCCGATGATCGTCGCGCTCGCGAGAACGATGGCCCGTCCCAGCGACGCGCCGACGACGATCCAGGCGCGATCCACCGGCAGCGAGAACAACGTCTGGAGCCAGCCGCTTTCCTCGCGGCCGACGACGACGTCGTAGCCGAACGCGAGCGCGACCAGCGGCACGAGGTAGACCGCGAGGACGGCCAGACTGGCGACGGTCCGCTCGAAGCCAGCCGGGCTCACGCTCGCGCCGCTGAAGGTCGTCAGCCCGAGCGCGAACGCGGCGAAGATGGCGATCAGCGCGACCGCCCACCGGCTGCGAACCGCGAGGCGGTACTCCGTCTCGGCGACGACCAACAGTTGGCGGTACCAGACGCCGGACTCGCCCGACTCGCTCGAGTCGAGGTCGGTTGCCTCGACGGCCTCAGTTCCGACCGCGGTGCTGTAGCCGCCGTCCGGTCTGGCTTCGGGCGCGTCTCGGCCGCGGTCGGCGTCAGTCTCGGGTGGCGACATTATGCCCTCACCTCCGTCGCCGTGTCGGTCGAAGGGGCGTCACTTTCGTCGCGAAGTGCCTCGTGGAACGCCGCCTCGAGACCCGGCTCTGTCACTTCGAAGCGCTCGACGAGGTCGGACTCGAGGTCGCCACAGAGGGCGACCGCGGCGTCGCGCTCGCAGACGACCTCGAAGCCTTCGCTCGTCTCGGTCACTGCGCCGCGGCCCTGGACGGCCTCGAGCAGGTCTGCACGGGAAGCGTCAGCCGCTGGGGACAGCGACACGGTGACGCGGCCGTCGGCGGTCTCCTCGCGCAGTTCCGTCACGGAGCCGACCGCGCGCAAACTGCCATTCTCGAGGATGGCGACCTCGTCACAGAGGCGTTCGACCTCGCTCAGCACGTGCGAGGAGAGGACGACGGTTGCGTCGGTTTCGCGGCCGATCCGCTCAATCGTCCGGTGGAACGTGGCGACGCCGCGCGGGTCGAGTCCGGCCGTCGGCTCGTCGAGAACGAGGACGGGCGGGTCGGGAATCAGCGCCGCTGCGAGCCCGAGTCGCCGGCCCATCCCGTTGGAGTAGCCCGAGACCGCGCGGTCGGCCGCATCGGCCAGACCGACCGTCTCGAGGGCGTCCTCGATCCGTCGGTCGCGCGCTTCGAGCCCCCGGACGCGGGCGTGGACGTCGAGCACTTCCCGACCGGTCATCGCCGGCGGGAAGCCGGCGTGTTCGGGCAGGAAGGCGACGCGCTCGCGGACGCTATGTCCGGCTTCGGCAACGTCGATGCCGCCGACTTCGATCCGACCCGCATCGGGGCGGTCGTGACCGACCAGCAACCCGAACAGTGTCGTCTTTCCCGCTCCGTTCGTCCCGAGGACGCCGAACGTCGACCCCGATGGAATCTCGAACGAGGGTCCCTCGAGTGCGACGACGTCGCCGTAGCGCTTGTGTACGTCAGTAATCGTGATCTGCATAGTACTCTCTCCAGTTGTCGTGTGGTGGTTCGGCGAGCGGTCGGTGGTCGACGACGCCGGGTGACTCGAGGATCGGGAACGAACTCTCGGCCATGCGGACGGCATCGAACGCCGGGCTTTCGGCGAAGACGGCGGCCTGGGGCTGCTCACGGACGAGTTGCTCGACGGTGCCTGCGGGCTGGTGGCGGACCGCGCTGGTGCCGTCGCCGTC